>MEND01000018.1:11351-17639 GCA_001768975.1 Bacteroidetes bacterium GWA2_31_9
TTTGAATAGAAATATCCTTTGCTATAATTAATAAAGTCCTTTTTCCATTATCATATTCAAGTATTTTTGAAAATGATTCAAAGTAAATATAATTTCCTTCTTTATTAATGACACGGTATTCAGTTCTACCAAGGTTTGCTCCATTTAAGTTATCTGAAAAGCGATTTATGGCTTTCTGTGAATCGTCAGGATGAACATATTGAAAAATATTTGAATTTAATACTTCTTCTTTTGTATAACCCAGAACTTCAAAAAGGCTCTTATTGCCATATACGATTAGTCCTTCATTACTGAGTTCAGCAATAATATCATTCGTAATATCAGTAAATAAATTAAACCTCTCTTGAGAGTCCATAAAATGATATTTTTTAGTCATTAAATATAAATATAAATTTCAATTTATGATATGTTTTCAAATGCTTTTATTTCATAATTTTATTATTCAGTTTATTTTGTAAATTTGAATATTAACAATTTATCATGAGCGAAGTCAAAATATATAAGGCATCTGCCGGTTCAGGCAAAACATTTACAATTACTTTGGAATATCTCAAATTAATTATCGTTAATCCTTTCAGATACAAAAATATACTTGCTGTAACTTTTACAAATAAAGCTTCTGCTGAAATGAAAAGCAGAATAATTACAAGCTTAAACTCAATTGCAAAAGAACAAGAAACTCCATATTTTGATTTATTAGCCAAATCGCTGAAACTAACTAAAAACCAATTAATTGAAAAATCGCAAATTGCCCTTTTCTGCATTTTGCACGATTATTCTCGTTTTGCTATCGGAACAATTGATAGTTTTTTTCAAAAGGTAATTTCAAACTTCATAAAAGAAACTGGATTACAAGCAGGATTCACGCTCGAACTCGACACAAATAAAGTTTTATCAAAAGTGATTGATAACACAATTAACGACATTGAAAATAATGACAATCTTAAAAATTGGCTCATAAAGTTTTCAGAGTCTAAAATTGTTGAAGGAAAATCGTGGAATATTAAATCAGATATTGAAAAATTAGCACATGAACTATTTAACGAAACTTTAAAATTAAATGAGAAAGCCTTATTAGAAAAGGTTTCTGACTACGATTTCATGCAAAACTTTATGAATGAGCTATTTAAATCCAAAAACGAATATATAAATAAATCTAAAAAAATATCTGAAGATGCTTTTAAAATAATGTCCGAATTTGGTTTAGAAATCGACGATTTTCCAAGTAAATCGAGAGGCTTTGCGGCATATTTTAATAAAATAAAAAACGAAGATTATATTCCAGGAAAAAGTGTTTTAAATGCAGTTGATAATATTGATGCATGGCATAAAAAATCTGATCCAAAAAAAGAAACAATAATTGATGCATACAACAAAGGTTTAAACAACCTATTGAAGAATGCAATAGAGTTATTTAATTCAAAATATGCAACTTACATTACTTCAAACTGTATTTTATCAAACATTTATACACTTGGACTTTTAAACGAAATTTCAAAAAAAATAAGAGAATACATTACTAAAAATAATATTTTCTTGATTTCAGATTCATCAAAATTATTGTATGATATAATTGGTAATAACGACGCTCCTTTTATTTACGAAAAACTAGGAAACACATTCTCAAATTTGATGATTGACGAGTTTCAGGACACTTCTGAATTACAATGGAATAACTTTAAACCATTAGTTCAAAATTCTTTGGCAAATGGTTATTCAAACTTAATTGTTGGCGATGTAAAACAATCTATTTACAGATGGAGGAATAGCAATTGGCAACTACTTGCCGAAAAAATTTATTCCGATTTGGAGTTTAATAATGTAAAAACCGAATCGCTTATATATAACAGAAGAAGTAAGCAAAACGTAATAAAGTTTAACAATTCGGTTCTTCAAAATGCTGTAGAAATACTTCAAAATCACTTTAATAATATTTTAACTGACGATGATGCCGATACAAATATTCAGAGTTTTTATGAAAATAGACTTAAATCTGTGTTTACCGATTTTATTCAAAAATTTCCCGAAAACAACTATAAACCTGAAGGATACATAAAAGTTGAATTCCATAACGACGACGTTGACACGAATTTAGAAATTGCAGAAAACATTAAAATATTATTAGACAATGGATTAAAACAATCTGATATTACAATTCTTGTTAGAACAAAAAGCGAAGGAAGAAGCATTGCCCACTCATTGATGTGTATGAACGAAGAAAATTTCTTTAACGAAAAAGTTCATGTTATATCCGATGAGGTTTTAAATATTTCATATTCAAATGCCGTTAATTTAATTGTTAATTGTGTAAGATTTATTAATAATCCTGACGAATCATTATATCGCCATCAATTATACTATGATTATTTATTTGTAACAAACAATTTCAATGAAGAAACTTTTTCCAAAAACATAAATATTTCAGACTTTAATCTTTTTCTGAAACTTTTTCCTGCCAATTTTGAGCAAAAATTCAACAGTTTTAAGTCGATGCCGTTATATGATTTAATTGAAAATTTAATTAAAGTTTTCGATTTATACAGCTATAATTCACATCAAGCTTATGTGCTTTCATTTTTAGAAAATGTTTTTATTTATTCAACTACTGAAAACAACGATTCAAATCGATTTATTGAATGGTGGGATGAAATAGGCAATTCAAAATCTATTCAATTAAATAAAGGCATAAACGCTATTAATGTGTTAACAATACACAAAGCAAAAGGTCTTGAATTCAATACCGTAATCCTACCCTATTGCAATTGGAACATTGATGCGAACTTTACTCAAAATAACATAATCTGGTGCAGTACTGATATTGCTCCGTTTAACATGCTCAATATTATACCTTTAAAGTACAGTAAAGATTTAAAATATTCACATTTCAATAAAGAATATTATAATGAGAAATTTCAATATTTTATGGATAATCTGAATGTATTCTATGTTGCAATTACAAGAGCAGTAAATAACTTGATTATTTTCAGTCCAAAAAACAAGAAAAACGAAATTTCATATATTTCAGATTTACTATTTAATTCAATTATAGCAAAAACAGCCGATACTAACGATACAATAAATCTATCAGAATTATATTCAGCTGAAGCACAAATATTTGAATTTGGATCAATTTATAATTCTGAGTCAGAAGCAAAATCTATTGACAATATAATACATCTACAATCTTCATCGAATACACTAAATTTTTCGGAAAAGATTAATGTCAAAAAGACAAACTTTTACAACTCAATTATCAACAACAAACAAGTAATTATTTCAGGAAACATACTTCACGATTTATTCAGCAAACTTACTGTAATTGATAATTTTGAATTAGCAGTTAATCAATTTGTATTAAGCGGGTTAATTAATAATTTCGATGGTGAGTGGTTAATTGAAGAAATGAAAATGCAACGAGCTAAATTTCCAATAATAAACGATTGGTTTAATCCAAACTTTAAAAGTATAAATGAGCGTGATATTCTAAAAAATGACGGTAAAATTCGTCGTCCAGATAAGCTGGTATTTGCAAGCGACACAATTCATTGCATTGATTATAAGTTTGGTAACGAAAAAAACGACTATTACAAAAATCAAATCAAAGAATACAAATTGATTTTAGAAAATATGGACTACAAAAATATAGAAGGCTATATTTGGTATTTTAGGCTTGGAGAAATTGAGAAAGTTAATTTTTAGTCTTTTCTAAGTTTTTAATATACTCAACAACCATTTCAACTTCATTATTTTCGTTTAGAATTGGAAGAATTGTAATACGTCTTAAAATCCCATCTATAGGATTAACTCTTTCATAAGAATATTCTTTGCCGTTTTTAAAAACTTCATCAGTATGGCAAACCTCACATGGTTCGGTTCTATTAAAGAAACACGAATAACAAATTTTCTTTCTACTTTCAAGACTTATATATTCGTGATCCTTCCAATTACTTAGAACAACAAAATGATTTTTATCAATAACTGATAGCATATCAGGCAATACATTTATAGCACTTAGCAGAATTTTTTTTGATTTTTCTAATTCTATCTCAATAGTTTTTTTGCTACTAATATCATAAGCAGTACCTAATAAAGCTGGTGCATTATTATACAAAATATAACTTGCTGTGAAATCAAGCCACTTTTCAGTATTTTTTCCAGAAACAATTTTAAATTCATAATGATTTTCAATATCTTCACCTCTTTGTCGTGCTAAACCTCTTTCTTTAACCATTTCCCTAAAGTCGGGATGAATAATATCAAAAAAACGAACTTTAGAAAGTTCATCCCAAGAATAATCACAAATGTCTAAACCAGCATTATTCATGTAAACAAAATTTTCTTTTTGAACAATAAATATTGCAGAAACCGTTGATTCTGCAACAGTTCTGAATTTCGATTCACTTTCCTTTAATATGTTTTGATATTTTACTTTCTCATTAACATCTCTAACAATCGCTTGAAGAAAGTTTTGATCAATAAATTTAAATTTATTTAAACTTACTTCTGCTTCAAATTTTTCGCCAGTTAAACGTTGATGAGTCCACTGAAAAACCAATGATTCACCATTTAAAGCTTTTTTTATTTTTTCACTTGCACTTTCCGAAGAATTTGTTCCATCTGATTGATTTGCAGGCGAAAACTTCAATGGTGATTGCATAATTATTTGATCATAACCACATTCAAACATTTCTGTAGCTCGTTTATTACAATCTATAAACAAACCGTTTTTCATAATAAATATCGCATCATTTGCAGACTCAAACAATATTTGATATTTATTATCTTTTTCTTTTAACTCAGCTTCTACCTTTTTAAACTCGGTTATATTGTGTGCAATTCCTTCTACTGCTATAACTTCATTATATTGATCTAATATAGGAAACTCTCTAATTTGAAAATTTAAAATAGAGCCTTGTGAATTATATAAAAAAGTATCGTAAACAGGTAACGATAAGCCACTATCAGTCTGCTTCTTATGCCTGACTAAGCTATTATTATAGATTGAATCTGCATTATATTTTTGATAATTTAAACAAAATTCCTCTTCATTAACTCCTAAAACATTATTAATAGATGAACTTATAAATGCAAAAGGTTTTCCTATTTCGTGTCTGAAATAAAAGCAATCATCTTTTAAATTATTTATCAGTCTTATAAAATTATCATTATCATCATTTGCTTTAAAACTTGTATTTTTCTTATAATAAAATAGATACAACATAATTACAGCATTTAAAGCCAAAAACAACCATAAATGCAATTTTGATGTAGAAAAATTTGGATTTAAGTCAATTACTGAAGGTAATACTAAATCAAAAAATAGAAACCAAACTATTGTAAATATTAGGTAAGCTATTAGTATATAAATATTTTTTTGTTTCATCTGTTAATAATTTGGTTAGAAGAAAGAGGTTTGAAGTTAGTTACGCAGTTTTTATTTCCACACTAAGGTTCACTAAGCTATTTTAAAATATTAAATTTTAATTCTTAAATATTACATTTTTATTAGTGTTTCTCTGTGGTCTTAGTATCTCCGTGTTTTTCTTGTATTTGCTGTCGCAGTTAAATCCTAAATTCCTAAATCCCATTTATCTGATTAAATTAATAAAACCTTTTTTATAAAGAATTTCGCCATTATAAGCCTCCGCTCTGACAATAAATACATAAGTATCAACATTTTGTGCTGTGCCTAAATATTTTCCATCCCATCCTTTTTTAATATCATCTGTTTCAAAAACAATTTGCCCCCAACGATTGAAAATTTTAAATTCTAATAAGTTTTTAATTCCCCAGCCTTTAACAAAAATCACATCATTTCCGTTGTTATCTCCATTTGGTGTAAATGCAGTGGGAACATCAATTGTAGCTTCTGACACATCAATATATACATAACGAGTAGTTTCAAAATGACATTGATTTAAATCATAAGCTATTACTTCATAAAGTATTGATTGTGTTGGATTTGATATTGGAGTAGGACAATTATTACAACTCAAATAATCTGAAGGAGTCCATAAGAACAAACCTGTTGAATCTGTAACTGCATTAAAATGAACAGTATCGCCCATAATAATAAAAACAGTATCGTTGCTACTTTGGTTTCCATTATAAATTGTAAATAAATCCATTGATATTGGATGCTGAACAGATATTGAAACGTCAGCTGTATTACTGCAAGTATTTGCATCTGTAACAGTAACATTGTAATAAACTTGATTTAAAGGTGTGGAAACGGGATTTTGAGTATTTGCATTATTAAGGTAAATTGAAGGCGACCAATTATAACTT
>MEND01000019.1 GCA_001768975.1 Bacteroidetes bacterium GWA2_31_9
CTAATCAATCAGTTTGTGCCGGAAGTTCTGTTAGTTTTTCAGTTGTTGCTACTGGAACTGCTTTAACATATCAGTGGAGAAACGGACTTGTTGACTTAATTAACAACGCAACTATTTCAGGTGCAAATTCTGCAGTTCTTACAATTAATCCTGTAAGTGTTTCAGATGAGTCATTGAATTATAATGTTGTTATTTCGGGAACTTGTTCGCCAGATGTTATTTCAGCAAATGTTTCTTTAAGTATTAATGAAAATACAATTATTACACTTGAACCGGCTAACCAAGTTTCTTGTGAAGGAGATGCTGTAAGCCTTTTAGTAATTGCAGATGGCACATCGCTTACATACAAGTGGAGAAATGGCACAACTGATTTAATAAACGGTCTAAATATTTCGGGAGTTAATTCTGATATGCTTACAATCGACCCAGTAGGTCTTTTAGATGCCTCATTAAACTATAATGTTGTAGTTTATGGAACATGTGCTGCAAACGACACATCTATTAACGTTTCGATTACAGTTAATGCTAATCCTGTTGCTGTTGCAAGTAGTAACTCTCCTGTTTGTGTAAATAGTACAATTAATCTGTTTTCTGAAACAGTTTTAGGTGGAACTTACACGTGGACTGGCGTAAACGGATATACTTCAATAGAACAAAATCCTGTAATTAATTCTGCATCAACCTCAGATATGGGTGAATATTCACTTAGAGTTAAATTAGGTGCATGTATTTCGGCTCCTTCGGTAATTACAGTTATTGTAAACAAATGTTTAGAAACCGATTTTAATATTCCTGAAGGATTTTCTCCAAATGGCGATTTAATAAACGACCTTTTTGTTGTAAGAGGAATTGACCGTTTTCCAAATAGTAAAATTGTAATCTTTAATCGTTGGGGCGACAAGGTTTTTGAAGCAAGTCCTTACACAAACGATTGGGATGGAAAAGCTACTATCGGGCTTATATTAGGAGAAGACGAATTGCCAATAGGTACATACTTCTACATACTCGATTTAGGGTCAATTTCTGAACCTGTTTTGGGAAGTACTTCAAATGTATTTAAAGGTACAATTTACCTTAACAGATAAAGAAAAAAATCTTAGAGTGCCTAGAGTTTGGAGTACTTACAAGTAATTCAAGGTAACAATAGGCACTCTAATTTTAAATCAAAAAGATATTAAGAAATTATAACACAAATAAATAAAATTAATCAAAATGAAAACACTTAAAAAAATAATACTGGGAATGGTTTTAGCCTTAGGGAGCATAACCATTTACGCACAGCAAGCACCAATGTTTACACATTACATGTATAATACACTGTCGGTAAATCCAGGCTATGCAGGAAGTAGAGATGCACTAACAATTACAGGGCTACATCGTTCGCAATGGGTCGATTTTAGTGGAGCTCCATTAACTCAAACCTTAACATTGCATACACCACTACGAAATCCACATATTGGAATTGGATTATCAATTTTAAACGACAAAATTGGTCCTAGCAATAATACTACTGCTGCTGCCGATTTCGCATATATCTTGAATGTTACCGAAAAATCGAAATTAGCATTTGGTTTAAGTGCCGGAGCTAATATTTATCAGGCAAATTTAAGTTCGCTCGCACTAGACCAACAAAGCGACCCTGTATTTGCAAATAATATCAGTAATCATATTGCTCCTAACTTTGGTTTTGGTGCTTATTATTCGAGAGAGCGATTTTACACAGGAATTTCTGTTCCATCATTATTACAAAATAGTTATTCAGAAGTAAGTCAGCTTAATGGAAATACATTGGTTGCAAAAGAACAACGACATTACTTTTTTATTGCTGGAACTATGTTTAAAATTTCTGAAAATCTTGAATTTAAACCAACTACATTGGTAAAGGTTACAACATCAGCACCAATTCAAGCCGACATTACAGCATCATTTATTATTATGAAAAAATTACTTATCGGTGGAATGTTTCGTACTGGCGATTCATTTGGAGCATTACTTGGCTTTGATATTACTCAACAATTACATTTAGGCTACTCTTTTGATTGGTCTTACGGATTAAAAACACAAAAATATAACAAAGGAAGCCACGAATTAGTGTTAAGATATGACTTTCTATCTTTTAGTCAAAAACAAATTCACTCACCACGAAATTTCTAAATTTTAACTTTAAAAATTTAATAAAATGAAAAAAATAATTTTACCCATTTTAGCATTTATAGTTATTTGCTTTAATGTATCGGCACAAAAAAAATCAAATAAAGAAAAACTTGGCGACAAGTTCGCTTTTAGCTACTCTTATAGTAAAGCAATCAAGTTTTATTCGCAGGCAAAACAATTAACTTTTGATGGTCAACGACACTTGGCTGAATGTTATCATAAAGTCGATTCAAATATTCAATCAGAATTGTCATATTCTATTTTATTAGCAAGTACTGGAGAGGTATTACCCGAAGATTATTTCAACTATGCAATGGTTTTAAAAATCAATGGAAAATACGACGAGTCAAATAAATGGATGGATAAGTTAAATGAAATAAAACCATCAGATTTGCGTGCAAAAGACTATGTGTCAAACAAGTCTGAATTTGTGAATATGCAATCAGATAATGGCAAATATAAAACCGAAAAATTGAGCATTAATACCGATGCACAAGATTTTGGAGCAAGTTATTACAAAAATAATATTGTTTTTGCATCGAGCCGAACAGCTAAAATGATGAAACGAAAAGACAATGTTAGCGGAAAACCATTTTTAGATATTTACATGTCAGAAGAAGAAAATGGGAAATTAAAAGACCCTGTGATTTTCGATAAAAGTTTAAATAGCAAAAAGCATGATGGTCCTGCAAGTTTTAGCAATAATGGTACTTTTATGGCATTTACAAGAAATCATAACCGCGATAAAAGCGATGATAGAATTGTAGAGCTTCAAATTTATTTCAGTACTTATGTTGACGAAAAATGGTCAAAACCAGAGCCTTTTATTCTAAATAATTCGGAATACTCAGTTGGGCATCCTTGTTTGACCGCCGACGGCAAAACTATGTATTTTACAAGCGATATGCCTGGCGGATATGGTGGTTCGGATATTTATAAAATTACAAAAAATGAGCAAGAAATCTGGGCAACCGCAGTAAATATGGGTGATAAAATAAATACTGAAAGCGACGAAATGTTTCCATTTTTTCATGAAAAAACTAAAGCATTATATTTTGCTTCAAACGGACGATTTGGTCTTGGAGGGTTAGATATTTTTATTAGCGAGATTGATAGCTTTGGAGTAGAAAGTGTACGTAATGCTGGTAATCCTTTAAATACTCAGTACGACGATTTTGCAGCAATATTAAACGATAGCACTCCATCAGGATATTTTTCTTCTGACAGAAACTCCGATAGCAGAAATGATGATATCTATTCTTATGATATCCTATATGTTAACAAGCAAATTGCCGGAATTGCAAAAACTCCCGACGGAAACTATATTCCTAACACCTTTATCACTTTATATGACGAAAATAACGTTGTAATTGATACTGTTACTACAAAAGTTGATGGAGCATTTGGTTTTAAAGTTAGTTCAAATAAAAATTTTAAATTAACTGGTAAAAAAGAAAATTATACTGATGGTGAAACAGTTGTCAATACTTTAGGCAGTGAAGAAATTGTAATTGCCGATGTTATACTCGTTAAAGAAAGTATTGAAGAAAAATTAATTGTAGGTGCCGATTTGAGTAAAGTATTAAAATTAAAAACTAATTACTCTGGAAGTTTTACAAACGACAATATTTATTTCGACTATGGTAAGTATAATATTCGAGATGATGCTGAACCTGAATTAGATAAAATCATTAAAATAATGAATGAATATCCAAATATGGAAGTTAAACTAAGCTCATATACCGATTCCAGAGCATCTAAAGAATACAATCAAGTATTATCAAACAATAGAGCAATTGCAACAGCAAATTATATTAAGAAAAAAATCACAAATCCAGAGCGTATTTCAGGCAAAGGATATGGTGAAACAAACTTAGTAAACGATTGTGCTGGCGAAGGCGATATTGTTACAAATTGTACCGAAGAAGAACATCAACTAAACCGTCGTAGCGAATTTATTATTATGAAAAATGAATTGACTAAAAAGTAAATAAAATATGTAGTTATTCGACATAATTTTAAAACGTCATTCCTTTATTGGAATGGCGTTTTTTTGTTCAATAAAGGCATTATTCCCACACTGAATTGATTATCAAAAAAGTTTGCCATTAGATACAATTCGGCGGTTGTCCACCGCCAAATCTGGTTCAATGCCAGAAAAAGTCGAAAATGTCATAATCATAGCAGACAATATTTTACAAACTCATCAATAAATAAACTTATAAACTCATCAACCCATAAACTAACCTCAAACATCAAACCTCTAACCCTTACTCCCCTTCCAATGGAAGGGGTTGGGGGTAGGTCAAACGTCATCTTCAAAGTGTGAATCTTACAACTCAAATCCCAAATTATGTAACTCCTAAATAACAAATTATAAGCAACTTTACATATAATAATCATAATAACTATAAAAAGTCTGTCGAAATTAAAAGTAGTCAGACTTTTTTATTTAAAACCTATTTACTGCTAAGCAATTAGGCTGACAATATTCTACAAATAATCAATAAAATACCAACAATTTAACAATATAACCATTTAACAATAACAACTATAACCAAAAACTACAAACTACAAACCTCTTCCAAATGTGTGAATTTTACAACTTACTTCCAAAATTATGTAACTCCCAAATAAATAATTAGAAGTATCTTTACTTATAATAATCATAAAAACTATAAAAAGTCTGTCGAAATTAAAATTAGGCAGACTTTTTTATTTTAAACCTATTTACTTCTAAGCAATTAGGTTGACAATATTCTACAAACAATCATTAAAATACCAACAATTTAACAATATAACCATTTAACATTAACAACTATAACCAAAAACTACAAACCACAAACGGTTTCCTTAATGTGTGAATCTTACAACTCAAATTCCAAATTGTGTAACTCTTTGAGTGATAATTGAACAATCTTTACATCGTGAAAATATATTCACATCCTGCCCCGCCAGTTGCGGAAATAAAAAAATAAAAAAATGAATACTAAAGATGTAAACGATGTGCGGTCAACCTGGAACGAACAGAAAGCCCGACTAAAAGAAAAATTTAAGTTTTTAACCGATGGAGACCTAAAGTTCGAAGACGGAAAAATAGAAGAAATGTTTAAAGTGCTTCAAACAAAGCTTGGAAAAACCAAGCCAGAATTAACCAAAATTTTAGCCGATTTATAAATCAATTAAAAAAAATGAAAATGAAAAAAACAATTTTAACAATCGCCACATATACCTTGTTTATTACTGCTACAACACTAATTAGTTGCAGTACTCCATCTGAAAAAATTGAAAATGCAGCCGACAAAGTTGCCGATGCACAAGAAAAATTAAATGATGCAACTCAAGAATATTTAACTGATATTGACAATTATAGAAAAGATACTGAAAGCAAAATCGCTACTAATAGTCAAAGTATTGCAGAGTTTAAAGCAAGAATTAACGAAGAAAAAAAAGAAGCAAAAGCTGATTATCTTAATAAGATTGAAGCACTTGAACAAAAAAATACCGACATAAAAAAGAAAATGGACGATTACAAAGCCGAAGGAAAAGAAAGCTGGGAAAAATTCAAAGCAGAATTTTCTCAAGACATGAATGACCTTGGGCAAGCAATTGTAAACTTTTCAACACCTAACTCAAATTAAAACAATAACATCTAAAAATTAAGAAAATGAAAAAAATACTATTAACAATCGCAGCAATTGCAACATTTACATATAATGGCATTGCACAAGAAAGCAAAAGTGATATTAGAGAAAATCTAATGTTTGGAATGAAAGCAGGGCTTAACTATTCAAATGTTTATGATGCAAAAGGAGAACAATTTGTTGCAAATCCAAAACTAGGTATAGTAGCAGGTGCATTTGTATCAATTCCAATTGGAAAATTTATGGGTATTCAGCCTGAAATTCTTTTTTCTCAAAAAGGCTTTGGGGCAAAAGGAACACTATTTAGTATGCCTTATGAGTTTACACGTAGTACAAACTATATTGATATTCCGTTATTATTCTCTTTAAAACCAACTACGTTTATTAGTATAGTTGCTGGACCTCAATTCTCTTATCTTTTAAAAAGAACAGATGCTTATGTAAGTAATCTTGTAAATATTGAACAACAAACAGAGTTTGAAAATGACAACATACGTAAAAATACACTAGGCTTTGTAATTGGTGCAGATATTAACATAAATCATTTAGTTTTTGGTGCCAGAGCTGGATGGGATTTGCAGAATAATGTAGGCGATGGAACATCAACAACACCACGATACAAAAACGTTGTTTATCAGGCTACTGTAGGATTTAGAATATATTAAATCGTAATTAGTTCACACATTTACAATAACAATTATAAAAAGCAAAATATATCATGAGCAATATCCTTTATACAGTAGCAGTAATTTTGGTAATCTTGTGGGCAATAGGCTTTATAGGTTATAACCTTGGAAGTATAATTCACATATTACTTGTGATAGCTCTTGTAGCTGTACTTCTGAGAGTAATTCAAGGTAGAAAAAGCATCTAAGTTATTTCATTTATAAATTAAAACAAAACATGGAAAATTCAAACAATTCATTAAAAATGATCGGAGCATTACTAATTGGTGGTGCTATTGGTGGAGCATTAGGAATTCTTTTTGCACCAGACAAAGGAAGTGAAACTAGAAAAAAAATTCTAGCTAAAGGTAATGACCTTACAGACGGCATGAAAGAAAAGTTCGACGACTTTATTAAAGATGTTTCAGAAAAATTTGAAAAAGTTAAAGAAGACGTTACAAAAAATTCTGAAAAAGCTAAATCAAATTCAGACAAAGCATAATAAAACTTAAAATGGAGATACTGTTTAAAAAACATTTGGGGTATTAAATTATTACAGAGTTACAAAGCAGTTCTCCATTTTATTATTACTAAAAAACATTAATGCAATAAAATAGCATGAGAGACAATCAATTAGATTACTCAAACAATTATCCAAAAGGAATTAAAAAAAATAAATTCTGGGGATATATTTTAAGTCACAAGCTTACAATTAGTCTTATAATAATTATTCTAGTTGTTTTTTCGTGGGCAAAAATAAAGATGTATGCTATGGACGAGCACTTTATTAAAGAAAAAAGTGAATTAACAACAATTTATAAGTCTATAATAGACAGCATAAATATAACCGGAATGGAAACTACAACAAAAGTTTTTTCATGGGCAATTAGAAGCGAAATGACACGTGAAAATATTGAACAAGTAAATCAATTTTTTCTTGAATTTATAAAAGAACCTAATATTAAAAAAATACAATTGATAAATCCACATGACTCTATGATTATGATTTCTACAGATAAAAAAGATGAATTTACTATTACATCTGATAGCAAAATATTAAAAACAAATAGCCAAAACGTTTACGAGTACGAGTTTAATTATTTGATTTACACTCCAATAATGGGGTTAAATAAAAAAATAGGAATCTTAGCAATAGAAGTAACAAAATTTAAAAATTAAAGTTATGGAAGAAAAATCGTCAATATTTGAAACATTACTTGATAAATCTGCCGATTATGGCAAATCAAGTTACGAGTTAATAAAACTTAAAGCATTGGATAAATCATCTGATGTAATTTCTACATTATTTGTACATTCAATTGTATTTGTATTGATTATCATATTTATGCTTTTTTTCAATTTAGGTCTAGCTTTCTGGATTGGCAAACTACTTAAAAATACATATTATGGTTTTTTGGTTGTTGGTGGTTTTTATGTTGTTATAACCTTTATAATTCATTTTCTACTACACAATTGGATAAAAAAAAGTGCTTGTAATTATATTATTAAACGTGTATTAAAATAGATTAAAAATGCAAAATATTAAATCGTCGGTTGAGCTAAAAAATGCAATTCTATTATTAGAAATTGACAGAAGCATAAAAGAACAACTTTTGAAAGACCAATTTCATGTTATTTATGAAAGTGTTAGACCTATTAATATAATTAAAAATACGATAAAAGATATTACATCATCTCCAATATTATCCGAAAACTTATTAGGTTCAATGATAGGTTTAGCAACTGGTTTTATTTCCAAAAAAATAGTAGTAGGTTCGTCAGGAAATATTTTCAAAAAATTATTAGGGTCGGTTATACAATTTGGCGTTACAAATGTTGTTTCAAATCATAACGATACAATTAAAATTATTAGCCAGTCAATTGTAAAACATTTTTTTCGCAAGAAAGAAAGTGCAAATCAGTAAAATAACATCGTCTATACCGAATAAAAAAATAGTAAAACTTTCAGAAGAAATTCAGGGCTAAAGCCCAAATAAATTCTAGTTTATTAACCCCGACATTAATGTCGGGGTTATAATAAGTCAGACAGAAAGGGCTTTAGCCCTGATATAAAATTTATTTGGTATTTAAACTCTAACGATTAACTAACTCTAAATACTGTGTTTAATAAAGAAATAAACCTCCCATTTTATGCAAAAACAACCTTTTTATTAATTGGGTTATTTGCATTTTTCACAATTTTATATATTGCTAAAGCTATTATTGTTCCTATTGTTTTTTCAGTTATAATCGCAATTGTACTTCATCCAATTGTAAACTTTTTTGTACGAAAAAAAATCAACAGAGTAGTTTCAATAATAATAATTTTAACACTTACTTTTTTAATTATAGCAACAATTTTTGCTCTTTTATTATCTCAAATAAACAGACTTAGTGATTCGTGGCCCATATTAGTCGAAAGATTTTCAGAAACTCTTAATCAAACTATCAAATGGGCATCGGGTTATTTCGATATAAATCAGCAGAAAATTAATGATTGGTTAGCAACATCAAAAACAGATTTTATAAGTTCTAGTGGAAACTCTATTGGCAAAACACTTTTGAGTGTTGGAAACAGTTTAGTTTTGCTTTTTTTGGTTCCTGTATATGTTTTTATGATATTATTTTATGAACCGTTATTAGTCGATTTTATTCGCAAACTTTTTAGCAAAAGCAATCAAACTAGGATAAATGAAATTTTTTCTCAATCCAAAATAGTTATCCAACGTTATTTGATAGGTCTTGTAATAGAAGTAATTATAGTTGCAATACTAAACTCAACAGGTCTTCTGATTCTCGGAATTGATTATGCAATTTTACTAGGTTCTTTAGGTGCATTTCTGAATGTAATTCCCTACATTGGAGGTATTATTGGCGTTGGAATATTTATGATTATTGCATTTATTACCAAATCACCTGTTTATGTACTTTATGTATTAGCTCTATATTCATTTATTCAACTGGTTGATAATAATTTTATTGTGCCTAAAATTGTAGCATCTAAAGTTAAAATTAATGCACTCGTTTCAATTATTGTTGTTATTATTGGAAATGCAATATGGGGAATCCCTGGAATGTTCCTGTCAATTCCACTTTTAGCAATTGTAAAACTCATATTCGACCATATCGAATCATTAAAGCCGTGGGGGTTTTTATTGGGCGATACTATGCCACATTTATTAAAGATGAAACTGCCCTTAAAGAAATCTAAACCTACATAAAAAAAGCCCTTTCGGGTGGGGTGAACTAAATCTTAAATAATATATTTTTTTATTCACCCCGTTTAATTTTTAAATGCTATTTTTCTTTT
>MEND01000020.1:0-11965 GCA_001768975.1 Bacteroidetes bacterium GWA2_31_9
ATCAAATTATTGATTGAGAATACCAATACGTTATTGCAAAGACAGCTTCAAAATACTGGGCTTTTGGGTGATGATAATAAAAATAAGGTTGTTGATTTTTTGCAGAAAAATAAACGAATAACAAAGCAGCAATTAATATCTTTATTGGACTGTTCGGAAACTACCGCAGTCAATATAATGAAAAAAATGGGTAATTCGTACAATATGTATTATAGTGCGGGGATAGGTGCACAACATAGTTTTCTTCTTTTGGCAAGCAACCGATTTGAAGAATTAGCTGTACAGTTGGCGAAGCTTGTGCCACGCAAACAACAACGAAAACTAGATGAGATTGTAGAATTACTTGGTATAGGACAAAATGAATTGATGCTTTTCATACGAACTGTCAGGGAGCTGTTTCCTGATTTCAAGATCGATAGTGGCTGGGTTATTCGAATGAAAAAATAATATATCAACAACAAGGTGATGACGATTTAGCAAAATACTATTTCATAAAAGAGAATGAATTTGTAAGACAAAAGCTCAAAGGATTTAACTATTTTACTAAATCGTTGAGTTTCTATTATTGGGAATATGGACGAAAGCCACACAGAATAATTTATTACTCTTTAGCAATAATTGTATTCTTTGGACTTATTTTTTGGCTCAACAATAACCTAATTACTTCAACAGCTACTGACATTAAAGAATTTCATTTTGGGCATGGTCTTTATTTCAGCACCATTTCTTTCACGACAATGGGTTTTAGTGATTTAATTCCTAATGGTTGGGCAAGACTTTTAGTTTCAATTGAGGGTTTCTTAGGTCTCTTAAATATGGGATTTTTAATTGCAGGTTATGCAAACAACAAATATTAATAAAGCACGAACGCATAACAAAAACTATATGTCAATTGGGGTTTCCGTGCGGACATGAATGTCCGCAGCCCGCAAAAGTGGCAACGGGGTTAGACATCGAATCCCGCAATCCCCAACTGCATATAGTTCCGTCCGTTACCATTTATTAAAAAAAACAGACCAAATTGCTCAAAAATATCTGTGTGAACGATTAAATTTGTACTTTTGTTAAAAATGAAAACAAAATGACAGAATTCAGAGAAAAATATATCAACCCTTTCACCGATTACGGTTTTAAGAGGCTATTTGGCGATGAACCAAACAAAGATTTACTTATTGACTTTCTCAATGAACTACTAAAAGAAGAGCAAGGCGAAATTACAGAATTGACATATTTAAAAAATGAGAACCTTTCGACTACAGAACTCAACAGAAAAGCAATTTTTGACCTATATTGCACAAACAAAAGGGGCGAAAAATTTATAGTTGAACTACAGAAAACAAAACAAAAATTTTTCAAGGACAGGACGGTTTATTATTCGACCTTTCCAATAAGGGAACAGGCTGTGATTGGCAGTGAATGGAACTTTGAACTTAAAAAAGTCTATACCATTGCCATACTTGACTTTATTTTTGACGAGGACAAATCTCAACCTGAAAAGTTGCGCTATGACGTAAAATTGAGCGACATAGAGACAAAAAAGATATTTTACGACAAGCTGACTTTCATCTATCTGGAAATGCCCAAGTTCAATAAATCAGCCGAGGAACTTGAAACCAAGTTCGACAAGTGGTTGTATGTATTGAAAAACCTCCACAAGCTTGACAGGATACCTGAAAAGCTCAAAGAAAATATTTTTTTGAAATTATTTGAAACAGCAGAAATTGCTAAATTCAGTCAGTCAGAATATCAAGAATATGAAGATAGTCTAAAATATTATAGGGACATCAAAAATTCTTTAGATACTGCAAAAGAAGAAGGGAAGGTTGAAGGGAAGATTGAAGGAAAGATTGAAGTTGCTAGAACTGGATTAAAAGAGGGTTTATCGGTTGAAATAATAATGAAATTGACTGGAATGACCAAAGAAGAAATAGAAAAGCTGAAAGAATAACAAATGGTAATCGAGTAGATGGCTGATGGTCAAATGACCGCCAGTACACCTCTCACACCACTGTACGTACGGTTCTCGTTTACAAAGGTTCATTAAGCATCAGTATTTTCGCTCTTTTCAACGAAAACACCTTTAGATAAAGCTAGTAAACTCGAAGTTTAAACCTCTTTATCGAATTTCAGACAACTTAATGTTCAGTCCTTCGGTATTTAGTTTTTTGTCGGATTTTGAAATACTCACTAAACTAAAATGCCAAAGCTATACAGTCTTTCACATTTGCAAACCACACTATTCAAGCAATCAAAATTAAGTAAAACATTTTTGAAAAACCTTATTAAAGATTCTATTTTCACTTATCCACGAAATTTAACATAGATTCATTATATTTTGTCAACTTTACTTTGTTGCAAAATGTTAAAATTTATTCGTTCGTCAAAGAAAACTTTTATTTTATCATTAAATTTCATTAATTTGTCAAAATTGATTGTCCTTTATTCATAATTATCAGTCTATAGTAGTATGAGAAATATTAGAATATTAGCTTTTCTGGCAGTTTTATTATCCTTTTCATTTACTGCATTTCCTCAAACAAATGAAAATTTTGAAATAGCAAAAACATATTTGGAAAACAAAGGCGAAGTTTATTTTAAATTCGTCAATCCCGGAATAAATCAAATTCTTAATTTAACTAAAGTAATATCAATAGATAATGTTGATAATGAGTTTGTTTATGCTTATGCCAATTCAAAAGAATTTGACAAGTTTCTGACATTTAATATTCAATACGAAGTACTTGATCATCCCGGAGATTTGAAATTTGAGCCAAAAATGTTTGACTCATTCGACAAAGCAACGATGGCGTTTGATGCTTATCCAACTTATGATGCCTATGTTGCAATGATGTATCAATTTGAGTCTGATTATCCTGATATATGTAAAATATATGATATAGGAACAACTGTAGATGGACGAAAATTATTATTTGCGAAAATAACTGATAGTCTTAATGTTCGAGAACATGAGCCACGTTTTATGTACACATCTACAATGCATGGTGACGAAACCACAGGTTATGTTACAATGTTGCATTTAATTGATTATTTGTTGAGTAATTATGGAATGGATTCAAGGATTACCAACCTTATTGATAATATGGAAATTTGGATTAATCCTCTTGAAAATCCTGATGGGACTTATAATGGTGGAAATAATACAGTTGATGGTTCTATAAGAAATAATGGAAATAATGAAGATTTAAACCGAAATTATAAAAATCCAGTTCAGGGAGATCATCCCGATGGTGCTTCTTGGCAACCTGAAGCTTTGGCAATGATGGGATTTACCGATACACTTCATTTTGTAATGTCGGCGAATTTTCACGGTGGAGAAGAAGTTGTAAATTATCCTTGGGATAGCTGGTCGTCTTCTCAAAGAACTCATGCTGATGATTTATGGTATAAGTATGTTTGTCATTTATTTGCAGATACTGTTCACGCAAATTCTCCTTCAACATATATGGACGATTCGTCGCCATCATTTGATCAAGGAATAACAAATGGTGCCGATTGGTATTTTGCTTTTGGCACTCGACAAGATTATATGAATTATTACAGGCATTGTAGAGAAATAACACTTGAAGTTTCAAATACTAAAACCATTCCAGCGTCTGAATTATTAAATCATTGGAATTACCTTTATCCATCTCTTATAAACTATATTGAACAAGCAACTTATGGTGTTAATGGAGTTGTAACTGACTCTTTAACAGGAGATCCGCTTTATGCTCATATTTTTATTCAATCTCACGATGTTGACAGCTCAGATGTTTTTACAGAATTACCTATGGGAGATTATTACAGACCTTTATTAGCTGGTTCTTATGATATTACATACAGTTCAAATGGTTACATTTCTAAAACTTTTAATGTAAATATTACAAATAGTACAACAACTGTTTTAGATGTTCAACTTGCCAGAACTTCTATACCTCCTGTAGCTGGTTTTACGGCTGTTAAGACAAATTATTGTTCTGCTCCAGTTACTGTTCAGTTTGTTAATAGCACAGTAGATGCAAGTAGCTATTTGTGGGATTTTGGTGATGGAAATACTTCAACAGAATTCAACCCAACTCACATTTATGATGCTTTAGGAACTTATACTGTTTCTTTATCTGCAACAGGATATGGCGGAACAGATAATTATGTTATAACTGATTATATTTTTATTGATTTATCAAATCCTTGCGAATTTTCGATGTTAACTTCCGGAACAGATAGTTCAACCAATTGCGAAGGGATTTTATACGACAGTGGAAATTCATATAATTATCAGGATTATACTAATAGTACATATACAATTTCGCCAGCAGGAGCAAGCAGTATTACTTTAACATTTTCGGAGTTTTCTTTTGAAGATACTTACGATTTCCTTTATGTGTATGATGGACCAAATACTGCTAGTACATTAATTGGGGTTTATTCTGGTACTAATTTGCCAAATGGAGGCACAATTACAACTACGTCTGGTTCAGTAACTTTTAAGCAAACTTCAGATCAAAATACAAATGGTTCTGGTTTTGTATTAAATTGGGCTTGTAGTTATCCTACAACTACTCCAATTCCGGATTTTACGTCTAACAAAACTCAAACATGCGATGGAATTATAGAATTTAACGATTTATCAACTCAAGGTCCAGTTTCTTGGTTTTGGAACTTTGGTGATGGAACAAATTCAGTTGAGCAGAATCCAATTCATATATTTACACAAAATGGAGTATTTGATGTTAAATTAATTGTTACAAATGCTTTTGGTTCAGATTCTATAACAAAATTAAGTTTTATTACAGTTGATATGCCAATAGCTCCAACTACGACTTCTGATTCAATATGTGGTTCAGGTAATGTGAATTTATCTGCCTCAGGAGCAGGAACATTGAATTGGTATTTGGATGAAGTTAGTGATAGTATAATTAATATAGGAACAAGTTTTCAAACACCAACATTAATATCATCAACCAATTATTATGTATCATCATTAATAGATAATCCGATTCAGAATGTTGGTTCGGTTGATTATAATGCAAACGGTGGTTGGCATACAAGTGGAACTTATTATAATATGTTTGATGTTTATAAACCATTAGAAATAGTATCTGTTTTTGTTAAGAAGCAAAATGCCGGAAATGTTACTGTGGCTTTATTAAGTTCAACTGGAGCAGTTTTGCAAAGTATTACTAATTCTGTTTTGGCAGGAACTAGCCGTATTAATTTGAACTTTATTGTTGAACCTGGAACAAATTATGGTTTAAAGGTTACAAATGCAACAAATTTATGGCGAAATAATAATGGTGTAACTATGCCTTATGAAATTTCAGGATTAATAGGTATTACAACTACAAATGCAGGTTCAAATTTATATTATTACTTGTATGATTGGGAAGTTCGTGAGGCAGCTTGCGAAAGTCCAAGAACTATTGTGTCTGCAATAATTAACGATATTCCAATTCTTAATTTAGGAAATGACGAAAACACTTGCGAAGGAATGACTGCTCAAATTACGGCACCGTTAGGATATAGTTATTTGTGGTCAACAGGAAGTACATTACAAACTATAAATGTTACAATTTCAGGAGATTATTCATTAACGATTACAGATTCAAATATGTGTTCAAATAGTGATACGATTAATGTTAACTTTAATACTTTGCCTGTTGTAACATTAGGAAATGATACTTCAATTTGTGATGGTTCAAATTTATTACTTGATGCTGGTTCTTGGAGTAGTTATTTGTGGTCGAATTTATCTACATCACAATCAATACAAGTTAGTAATCAAGGAAATTTTGCAGTTATGGTTACTGACGCAAATTCGTGTTCTAATTCTGATACAATCAATGTGTCAATAAATTCATTACCTGTTGTAAATCTTGGTAATGATACTTCAATTTGTGAAGGAACAAGTTTGACATTTGATGCTGGTTCTTGGAGTAGTTATTTGTGGTCGAATTTATCTACATCACAATCGATACAAGTGAATAATCAAGGAAGTTTTTCAGTTATAGTTACTGATGCAAATTCATGTTCTAATTCTGATACAATCAATGTATCAATAAATTCATTACCTGCTGTAAATCTTGGTAATGATACTTCAATTTGTGAAGGAACAAATTTGACACTTGATGCTGGTTCTGGATTTAGTTATTTATGGTCAAATTCATCTACATTGCAAACGCTAATTGTAAATTCTCCAGATGTTTATCAAGTTACAATTACAGATAATAATAATTGTTCTGCAAATAATCAAATATCAATTATGTTTGATTCATTGCCAGTTGCCGATTTTAGCTATGTAGTTAATAATGGCGAAGTTGTATTTACTAACTTATCTGTTTTATCAGATACTTATGATTGGAATTTTGGAAATGGAACAAATTCAAGCCAAATAAATCCTTCTGTTATATATACTAGCAGTAATTTATATTTAGTGTCTTTAACTGCATCAAATTCTTGTGGTTGGGATTCAATTGAGAAAAATATAAATGTTATAATTTCTGGAATTAATGATTTTTCATCAAGTAATATTAAAGTTTATCCTAACCCAGCTTCAAATAAGTTAAATATTGATTTTAACGAAAACTTCAAATTAAGAAGTTTGGTTATTAGCGATATTACTGGAAAAGTAGTTCTTAAAAAAACATATAATGATAATTATGATTTACTTGAATTAGATTTAAGTGGAATAAAATCAGGAGTTTACGTTGTTGAATTAAATAAGGAAATTGAAAATATTGTTTTTAGGTTAATAATTGATTAATAGTTTTTTTTAGTTGTTTGTTTATTCAAAAATTATTTAATAACGATAATTTTTGGGGTTAATTAGAAAAGCCATCTGCAATACAGATGGCTTTTTTAGCTTTTTTTAAAGATATGTTATTAATTAAAAACACATTGTAAAATCATAAAAATTATGAATTTGAATTAAAAAAATAATTTTTATTGTGTATTTTAATGATATTGTTATATCTTTGGGGACATTTTAATTAAAAATTATGAGTAAAGGTACAGTAAAATTTTTCAACAATTCTAAAGGATTTGGATTTATCACACCTGATGAAGGTGGCAAGGATGTATTCGTACATGTTAATGGTTTAATAGACGAAATATCTGACGGTGATAAAGTTAGCTACGAAGTAGAAGAAAGTCCAAAAGGATTAAACGCATTAAATGTTAAAGTAATATAATAATATATTATTCCACTTATTACGTTGAAACAAGCCTATCAAATTGATAGGCTTTTTTTATTCAATATAGTTAAACTTCCAATAATGGATGGAATCGCAAGATTTATAATCCATAATAAAGTAGATGCTGAAAGTATTCCAGCCAATTGACTAGAGAATAAAGCTCCAAAAAATAGAATTATTGAACCTCTTATTCCAATTTCTGCTAAAGTAAATGATGGAATCAGAAACATTATGAAATAAGTAGAAGCAACAACAACATAAGATTCTGCAAAATGTATGTTTACATTGAAAAATAAAAACAATAAATAAAATTGAATTACAAAAATAGCATATCTAAATGTGCTTAAAATTAGCACGTTGATTAATTCGTAAAAATTGTATTCATTGCAAATCAAATAAAAATGTGAATATTTTTTTAGAAATCTTATTTTTGAAATTGTCAGAATTATTTTCCCAATATTAAAATAAGCAAATAATGTAAGTATTAGTATTACTGATAGTAATGAATAATAAATTACTGGATTAAATTTTTCAAATTGAGCTATATTGTGAAATCTGAAAATTACAAATAATCCAATTAGTCCATTAATTATAGTGATTACAATTTGTGCAATGCTACCTACAAAAGTTGCAAAGCTTCCCTTTACTCTATTTTCGGGTTTTAAAAACAATATTCGACCAGCAAACTCCCCTGTTCTGTTAGGAGTTAATAATGCAGCTGTAATACCTGATAATATTGCTTTGTAAGATGTTAGAATATTAACATTTTCAATTTTACTAACTAATAATTTCCATTTATAGCTTTCGAAAAGCCAATTAAAAAACATGAGAATTAATGTTGTTAGTAAAAATAAAAAGCTGATAATTGTAAAATTAAAATTCGCAAACTCTTCCCATAGCTCACTAAATTCCGACAATTTGTAATAAATGAAGTAAATGGAAGCAATGAAAATTGCAATTTTGAGGATTAAATATATTGTTTTATTATTCTGCATTATTTCCAACCATCTAACTTCAAACCTCAACCGAGCTTGCGAGCTCAACGAAGTTAAACTTCAAACTTCTCTTTACCACATAGGCACACTTCGATACTTCTACTTCGCTCAGTAACCACTACGCTCATTGCAACACATAGTTACATTAATTGAAATCACATAGAACAATATAACCATTTAACAATATAACTATCTAACTTCTTCAAACCTCTTCTTCTACTTATCCGCCTCAAACATAGGATCCCAAGGTGGAAGTTTCATTGGCTTTTGTTCAAGAATTTTTAAAGTTTCAGCTTCAACAAAGCGTTTATTTATAACAACTCTGAACATATATTGGTCGAACCATTCGTCTGTCATTGTTAAATAACCATTATTTCCAGATTTTGCTCCCCAGCTGTTTTCGAGTTGCCATTTTGTAATTTTATCATTTGCATCAACATCGCAAGCTACTAGTGCCATTCCATGACTTGAACCACTTTCACGAGTTAATATTCGTTGCTTTTTATTCATTCCGAATTTCACACCAAATAATGACTCTGCATCATAATTATCAAGCGATAAATAACCCGTTTCAGAATTTAATTGTTTGCCTACATCGCAAGAGAAATACATAGCTTCATTATCTTTAATTGATTTTTTAGCAAATTCCTTAATTTGAGTTGAAGGAAGGTTAATGAATTTCCAGTTTGATCCTTCAAACATATTTCTATCGTATTCAATTTCATATAATTTGTTGTATTCACGAGTTGGGTCGTCCATGAGTAATACATAATCTGATAATTTAATTCCAATATATTCATCGTAAAATGATTTTGGTGTATATTCTTTATAATCAGATAATTTGCTGTCTTTGTCGGTATATCTCCAATTGAATTTAGTAGGCGGTTCTCCTAAGCCAATTGCAAGCATTTTATATACTTCGCCAAGCATTTGTAGCTTCTTGTCTTCAATAAAGTTTTTATCTTTTTTCTGATTTACTAAATCTCTTAAAATGAGTCCATTTTCACGTAATTTTGTGCGAATAATTTTTTGTAAAAGACTTGTATTCTCAGAGTTTTGTGTTTCGGACATAACGTCTTTTGGAACAACTCCATATTTTTCGACAAGGTCAACAAATAGATTCCATACGCCACCATCGCCAAGAGCATTTTCGAAAAGCCAAACTACAGTTCTGTCGTCAACAGGTTGATTTGCAGTTGCAATAATTCCTTCAAGATATAAATTTGCTTTTTCAAATTGATCCCAGAAGTAAAGATAGTTTGTTGAAAATTCAAAATTATCGACACCTGTTTTTGCCATTACTTTCGGACGCATAACATTAAGGCTTGTAAACATCCAGCAACGACCAGAGTTTTTCTGGTCAGTAATTCCTTTTACCGAAACTTTGTATTTGAAATTATGGTCAACTTTGCCAATATGTTGGCGATTAAGCGTTAGTTTTTGTAAGTTATTTTCAGTTGTTGCATTTGTAATTGCCTTGATTACAGGGTCGTTCGCATTATAACTTTTGCGAATTTTTTCAAGTTTTTCGGGGGTTATGCTACCGGGGATTTGGGCTGAAATAACGCTAGTTATAAAAAGTGAAATTAAAATTAAATAGTGTTTCATATAAATTTGGGTTATATTAGTTACAAATCGCATCTAAATTACAAATATGACAATATTTATCGTTTGATAGATAAGGAATTATGCCGTTTTGAGAGTTTGGTTTATTTGACGGCTTATTATTTCCGTAACGATTAATTTTACTACTAAATAATACTTTAATTAATTTAATTGGAATATTATTAGTTTCAGGATGACAACGTTTTGTTGTTGAAATTATAAAATTGCTAAAATAATTTCCGGCATTAAATTGGTCTGTATTATTGTGTAAATTATCTGATTTTAAATTACATAAAATTATATAACATGTGTGATTTTTATAATAAAATAAAATATAATCACACATAGCTTTGTAGTTTCCATCATTAAAAAATGGAAATTTTTCCATTATTTTTTCTTTTGGTTCATCAAACTTGTAAGCTATGACAGGGTTTTCAGTATTTCGTCTGAATTTAGCTTTTTTACATTTTGCACTTTTTCGTTTCTCTAAAAGTTCAAATGTTTCCTCTTTTGAAGAAATTGAAAAATTAAACGTTTGATTTATAGTTTTTTTAATAAATGAAATCATAACTAACGTATATTACTCAAAAAGGGAAAAATAAATATCTTCAGAAACATTATTTAAGTCAGTTATTTCACCATCAATAGTAGGTACTTCAAAACCAGTTTCATTAATATCTAATAAAATATTTGTATTTTCATTAAATAAATAAGCACCAACTTTGTTAAAATCAAGTAATTCATCTTTAGTGTAATTATATTTAGCCAATAATTTTTTAGCTTTTTTCTCATTAGATTTTAATCTAATTAAATTGTTAATTTCCCTTGTAAAATAATCGCTATGAGTACTGATAATTACTTTAATACCTCTATTAACAGCACTTGCAATAATTCGAGCAATTAATCTTTGATTATCGGGATGTAAATTAAGTTCAGGTTCATCTATAAAAATAACATCGTTATTAAATGCCAAATACTTAAAATAAAAAACCAGACCAACTAATGATTTTACTGTTGATGATGAAGTTTGTAAACTTAGAGATTCTTTAGAGTTATTTGGGTTAAACTTAACTTCGTTATACATGCCGATAGAAAATGTTCCTCCAAGCAATTGTTTTTCAATGTTTTCAGCAATGTCTCTAAAAGGAGCATTTTTGATTAGTGCATATTTTTCAAGATTATTTACAAAATATAAATAATCATTAATAGATAATGGGTATAAAACAATATCTCTGCTATTTAGCTCAGGTAAAAATTTAATATTTGATTTATTACTAATTACATTATGTCTTTGTAAAGATTTTTGCTGAATTATTTCTTTAGAAAATAAATGAATAGCAGAACGTTCAGCTGGAAAAAAAATTGATTTATTAAAAATATCAAAAAAAACTTTAGATAAAGCTCTAATTATATATTCCTTTATCTCAAGATATAAATCATCTATAGAAGTAGAATTCTTGGATATTTTAATTTCAGTATAATTTTTATTTAACAATAAATCTTCCTTTGAATGAGAAAGCTTAATTATAGGATTATTAATTGAGTTAGACGATGAAAAGAATTCGTAAATATATCTCTTTATTAGTTCATCAAAACAATCAGTAAAATGATGAATTTCTTTATTAAGAAATTTAGATAAATAAAATTTTATATCTGTATCGCTTTCAATATAATATTTTTTAAATTCAGAATTATTATTAAAATCATCTATAATTTCTGAAAACTTGTCAGTTACACATACATTTAAACTATAAATATGGTCAAAGTCATATAGCCGATAAAATCCATACACCAAATTAGCCATATAAGACTTACCAGTATTATTAGGTCCAGTCAGAATAATCAAATCCTTAGATAAATCAATTTCTGCTTCTTTTAAAACTCCAAAATTTTTCAGTTGTATTTTCATGTGTTTATGATTTGTTTTTTATTTGCCACATGTAACTCGCCATTATTATCATGCAAATGTTTAAGCATAAGATTATGGCTCGGTTCATTTCTTTAATAAATTAATGAATATCAACATAATGAATCAATGTCATTACAAATATAATAATTAAATATGAATAACCTCTCCATAAGCCGCCGCTGCGGCTTCCATAATTGCTTCTGACATTGTAGGGTGGGGGTGAACCGATTTAATTAACTCATGTCCTGTAGTTTCAAGGTTCATTG
>MEND01000020.1:12003-16307 GCA_001768975.1 Bacteroidetes bacterium GWA2_31_9
TCCTGATGCTGTAAATGGAAATTTTCCAACTTTTATTTCAAGTCCTTTTTCAATTGCTTGTTTTTCGGTCATACCAACAGAAGCAACTTCTGGAGTTGTGTATGTACAGCCTGGAATTCTATCGTAATTAAGTGGATGAGGATTTAAACCTGCAATTTTTTCAACGCAAATAATTCCTTCTGCTGATGCTACGTGAGCTAAAGCTGGACCGTGAACCACATCTCCAATTGCATAAATTCCTGCAATATTAGTTCGATAAAAATCGTCAACTTTAATTTTGCCTTTTTCAATTGTAATGTTGTTTTCTTCAAGTCCAATTTTCTCAAGATTTGGAGTAATTCCAACTGCTGAAAGTACAATGTCTGACTCAATAAATATCTCACCTTTCTTTGTTTTAACTTTTGATTTGCATTTATTGTCAATAACTTCTACTGACTCAACAGAAACTTCTGTAATAATTTCAATTCCAGCTTTTTTCAACGATCGAGCTAGTTGTTTAGAAACTTCTTCATCTTCAAGTGGAACTATGTTTGGCAAATATTCAACTAATGTAACTTTTGTTCCGATTGAATTATAAAAATATGCTAATTCTGTTCCTATTGCTCCTGAACCTACAACTAACAATGATTGTGGTTGTTGTGGCAAAGTTAATGCTTCACGATAACCAATAATATTTTTGCCATCTTGCTTTAAATTTGGTAACTCCTTAGAGCGAGCACCAGTTGCAATTATAATACTATCAGCAGTATAGTTTGCTTTTTGTCCTTCGTTGTTTGTAACTTCAACAGTTTTATTTCCTGCAAGTTTTCCAACTCCAGTAATAACTTCAATATTATTTTTTTTGAATAAAAATTGAATTCCTTTGCTCATTCCTTCGGCAACGCCTCGGCTACGTTGAATAATTTTTGTAAAATCCGCTTTTGCTTCACCAGCGATTTCAATTCCGTAATCAGCAGAATGTTTTAAATATTCAAAAACCTGAGAACTTTTCAGAAGTGATTTTGTAGGAATACAGCCCCAGTTAAGACAAATTCCACCTAATTCGGCTTTCTCGATTACTGCTACTTTTTTTCCAAGTTGCGATGCTCTAATAGCTGCTACATAACCACCTGGTCCACTGCCTAATATTATTATATCGTAATTCATATATTAAAGTTTAATGTTTGTTGTTTGTCTGAAAATCGTATATGTAGAGATTATTGTTATTTGAATGTGCATTTTTATTAAATCTTAAATATTACATATTACTTTTGACATCTTTCACCATCCAAACCAAAATCCCATACTTCCAATAATAAGTGCAATCACAATTTTTGATGCTTTCATTAAAACAAAACTTCTTTTTGATTCTGCTAATAATGGAAGACCCCCATGCCCTTCTTGTACAATTGTATTTGCAAGTAAAATGCTAAATGGAATCATTCCTCCGGCAAAAAGTGTCGTAAAAACAATATGTGGTCCCGAAATTGGAATCAAACCAATAATTAATGCAATTAGTAACATTGGGAATTGATTGCTACTAATCCAGCTTTCAATATCGAAATAATTAATAATAAAAGTGATTATAATCATTGAACCTAATGTCCAAAGAAAAATTTTCATGAAATGTTGTTTCAAAATATGTCCCCAAAGATGCTCAACAAGAAAATGTTCTGGAACTACCATCACTATTGCAATTGAAACAATACTTCCAATCAAAAAAAACATATTTTCGCCAATATTTACAAATATACTTTCATCGTTTGAATGATGATCGTGTCCGAGAAAAAACTGAAAAAGAACAATTAAAATTAATAGTGCAATTAATAACGCTCGGTGAAAACTGAATTTTTGTACTTGTGAATGTGTAATTTTATTATGATTGCAATGACAATCGTCTTCTTTGTGAGTTTGTAAATGCTTTTCATTGTTTTTAATAAATTTAATTTTTTTGGTAAAAATATTAGTTAAAAAACTAACTGAAAATGCTAAAACAAAGAGTATTACAACAGTTTTTATAAAAGTATTTGGAATCATTGAAAGCATTACAAAAGCTTCGTCGCCAATTGTTGCAATTGAACCTGCAAGAAGCCCCGAAAAACCTATAATATTGTGTGTAAATAACGAAACTACTGTGAAAATTCCAATACATCCTGGAATTATTCCTAATCCTGATGATACTGTTAATTGGGCAATTAACGATTTTTTTATTGGTTTACTCCATTTTCCATCTGAACGAACGTTGATGTATTCTATAATAAGCATCATATATAATACAAAGCCAGAAACCATTATGGTTTGGTTAATAATTTCGATACTATGTTCTAAAAATTCGTTCATAAAATGAAATACAAAATTAAGAAAATATGATTAATTAAATTGAAAAGTTTAGTTTAAAATTAAGTATTTATATGCTTAATTAATTAAGTTGATTTGTTTATTGCAAAAATGATATTAAAAATAGATGAATATATGAAATATAATATCAAATGCGAGTATATGGTAATATAAAAGTATTATATTTGCGATATTAATATTGAATCAATAGTTATGAATTATTTTGAATTTGCACTTTTAGCATTTACTTCATTCTTTACATTGATAAATCCGCTGGGTGTAATGCCTATATTTTTATCAATGACATCGCAGATGAATACTGTTAGTAGAAATAAGGTTGCAATTAAAGCAATTGTTACTTCTTTTTTGATTTTACTTGTTTTTGCATTTTCGGGTCAGATTCTTTTCAAGTTTTTCTCAATTACTGTTGATAGCTTTAGGATTGTTGGAGGTATAATATTTTTTAAAATGGGTTATGATATGTTGCAAGCTAAAATAGTTCATCAGCAATATAGTAAAGAGCAAGAAGCAGAAGTAGTTAATGATATAGCAATAACTCCTTTAGCAATTCCAATGATATGTGGCCCTGGAGCTATAACAAATTCTATTGTTTTAATGGAAGATGCTGAAAATTTAATTTCAAAATCAATTTTAATAGGAATAATACTCTTAGTTTGCTTGATAACTTTAGGATTATTGCTCGGAGCTGGGCGTTTTGTAAAATTGTTAGGAGATACCGGAAACAAGGTAATGATGAAATTAATGGGATTAATTGTAATGGTTATTGCAGTTGAATTTTTTCTAAGTGGTTTGATTCCAATTATTAAGAATTTAATAAATAGTTAGATTTTAGTTTTGCCCGATGATAAATCTTGCAAATTTTGTTGAAATTCGGGCAAATCAAGGTAGGGATTAAATTTAGGATTTATTATTCCAATTTTCTTTTCGTGGTCGTAATAACCTTTTACAAATTGAGGATGAAGTACAAACATTGATTCTCCATCTTGACTAAGTTCTGGCTCAACTTGTGAAAGAACTTCATAGAAAAAAAAGACAGTATTTTTTAATAATAGGTTATATTTATCGACAATACTTTTCCCAATATGTAAGACCATTGTAAATTTTCCGTATTTTTTTCGGATTAATTTAAAATATTCAATTTGAACTACATCGCTACCAGAAACCATATCGGTAGTATAATCTAAACGACTTTCAAATCTGAAACCATTTTGCATGATAGAGATAGCAATTTCTTCATCGGAAGTATTGTGTAAATATTTAAGAACATCGTGATCTGATGAAATGAAATTATGGAATTCTATATCGTGAGTATGTTCAGACATTTTTTTTTACAAACTTAAAAATAGCTTTTTAATAATACAATATTTTAAATATGCTTATTAATTATTGTTAATAGTTTTTCAATGTTAATTGGTTTAATAATAAAATCGTTAAATCCAGCTTCTAATAATCTTTCTTTTTCGTCTGTCATTGCAAAAGCTGTATGTGCTATAATTGGAACAAACTTATTTATTTTACGAATTTCTTTAAGAGCCTCATAGCCATTTATACCCGGAAGCTGAATATCCATTAAAATTAAGTCAATATTTTTTTCATTTTTGAAACATTCAATTGAATCTAGACCATTGTATGAATGTAGAAGTTTTGCATTAGTTTTCTTAAAGACTTCTTTAATTAAAATTGCATTAACTTCATCATCTTCAACAAGTAATATGGTTTTGTTTTTTAAATCATAAATGTTAGTTTGATTATTTTGATTTATATTTTCATTTAATGATTTATTTGTAATAATATCTATAAAATCTATTGAAAACATTGTTCCTTGTTGATAAACAGAATCAATACTTATTGTTCCTCCTAATAATTCTATTAAATTTTTTGAAATCGACAAACCTAAACCAGCACCGCCATAGGAGCGTTTTGGAGATTCATCAACTTGGCGAAATCGTTCAAAAACAACTTCTACT
>MEND01000020.1:16324-21978 GCA_001768975.1 Bacteroidetes bacterium GWA2_31_9
CGATTGACCCTTTATCGGTAAATTTCAATGCATTTGCTAACAGATTTGTTATTATTTGCCTGAATCTCAATTGATCTGAATATATTTTTGTATCACTTGTAGTTTCTGGTTTTGAAAGCTTAATATTTATGTGGCTTTTGTTTCGATGCGATTTTTCTTCAACAAATAGTGCAAGAAGTTCATACAAAACATTGTCAAGCGAAAAATCACTTTTTTCTATTTTAATTTGCCCTGCTTCAATTTTTGAAATATCAATTATATCATCAATTAATTTTGATAATACATTACAGCTGTTATTAATATAGCCAATATATTCATTTTTTTGTCCGGCACTAAGTTCATGTTCTTTCAACAATTCAGAAAATCCAATAATACCATTCATGGGAGTTCTAATCTCGTGCGACATGTTTTCGAGAAAATGAGTTTTTAGTTTATCGGATTCTTCGGCTTTTGCTTTTGCTTGAAAAAGTTCGTCGTCTGAAATCTTTTTATATAACGATATTGCATATAAATCGGCAAGTTTTTCGATATTTATAAGGTCTTCATAATTATAATCTATTTCAGAATTTGCCAATGAAATTTGTCCAAGTAGTATATCGTTAAACAATGCAGGTACAGAAAGAAATCTATTAATATCAATATGCCATTCAGGAATATTAAATTCAGGATTTTCTGATGGATTGTTAGTAAAAAAGGCTTTTTTTGTATTTAAGCAAACACCATTTATCCCTAAATATTTATCATCATTTTTTTTAAAAACTAATTCTTTTTTGCCTACGTCGATTTTGTGAATATTTTTGGACGAAAATGATTGAATTTGGTTGTCACCAGTTTTTTGATCTATTATAGAAACAAATCCAATTTTACTTCCGGTTATGTTTAGTGCATATCGTAATACTGAGTCGGTTATTATATTTAGTGAAAGAGTTGGATACAATAATTTTTTTGCGAGTGATGCAAGTGCATGATTTATTGTGAATTCTTTTTTAAATGAGTCTTCTGCAATTTTTCGTGGAGTTATATCATTAAAAAAACCAATTATACAGTTTGCACCGTTATAAAATTGCTTACTAGAAGTAATATCTGCATAAAATATTTTTCCATTTTTCTTTAGGCAAGGAAGATTGAAACCAGTTTTTATATCACCTTTAAATTGTTTGTCAATAATATTTTTAACATTGTCTAATTCGCTTACAGGATGAATGTCGTTAACTGTAAGGTTAAGCATTTCTTCAACTGTGTAGCCATACATATCGCAAATAGCATTATTGGCATAAATAAACTGTAATGTTGATATGTCGGCAACTAAAACGCCACTGTGCGAGCCGTTTAACAATTCTGAATAGCGTTTTTCGGAATCTTTAAGTTTATTTTGAATTTTTTTAAATTCAGTTAAATCTACTGCTATTGTTATAATGCATGGTTCGTAATTGATTTCAATTGTGCTAGCAGATATTAAACAGTTTAATTTTTTTCCATTTTTGGTATTAATTATAGCTTCAAAATCATTTATTTCGCCATAGTTTAATATTGAATTCATAAACTCATCACGATTTTGTGCATTATCCCATATAGATAATTCTATAGTTGTTTTTCCAATAACATCTGTTTCGTTATCAAACTCTAATGATTTTAAAAAGCGATCGTTAACTTCTATAATTTTACTATCAGAAATTCTTGAAATAATTATATTTTCAGGACTTGATTTGAATGCTTTTGAAAATTTATATTCACTTTCTTTTAAAGCCTCGTTTGCCAAATGCTCGTCGGTTATATCATAAATAAATCCTTCAAGAGCAGTAATATTTCCTTCATTATCAAATACTCCTGAACCTTGTTCCCATACCCATTTTTCAGTATTATTTTTACATCTTATTTTGTAAGTTAACTGAAAAGGCTTTTTAATATTTATACTATTTTGAACATTTGCCCATACAATTTCTCTATGTTCTGGAATTATTATTTCATTGTATGTAGGTTTGTCGGATTTAATTTCTGCTATTGTGTAACCTGTTAATTCTTGGCAACCATTACTTAGGTACTCCATAGTCCAATGGGTGTCATTATTGCATCTATATACTAAGCCTGGTAGATTAGATATTAAATTGTTTAATTGACGACTAGTTTCTTGAATTTGATTATTTAGGTCATATTTTTCTGTTATGTCATGGAAAACCATTATTACACCTAGTATATCGCCATTTTCTTTTAAGATTGGAGCGGCACTATCATCAATGTGATATTTTTTTCCGGTTTTTGAAATTAATTGTGTGTGATTTGCTAATCCTACAATTTTTCCATCTTTGAGTACTTTTTCAACTGGGTTAGGTACAGGTTTTCCTGTGATTGCATTAACAATATTAAAAATTTCATTAAGTTTTTTTCCTAAAGCTTTTGATAATGGCCATCCTGTAAGCTTCTGAGCAACAGGATTCATACGTGTAATAAGTCCATTGTGATCGGTTACTATTACAGCATCTCCAATACTATTTAATGTAACTTTAAGATTTTCTTCATTTTCAATAATTGCTGTAATTGCATTTCTAATGTTTGTATTATCTTGAAAAAATAGGATACTTGTTTCGTCGTTAATATTTACTAAAGTAAACAATACATTTCTTTTGACTTTATTCTTACATAGAACAATAAATTCTCTTGAAATAGACTTTCCATTTTTAGTTTGTGAAATATCTTTATTCCACTTATCGTCAACAATATTTCGATATTCTTTATCAGGAAAAACTAATTTATTAAAGGTCTTTCCGTCAGGTATTTCGTTAATTGTATAACCGAATAAATCTGTAAATTTTTTATTTAGATATTTTGTATTTCCAGTACAATCAATAAGTGCAATAGGATAGGGCGAACTTTCAACAATTATCTTAAATTTTTCTTCATTCTTTTTTAGTTCTTCAATAGAATTGTACAGTTCACTATTAACTTGTATAAGCTTAAGTCCATTTGAAATACTTTTAGCCAAATTGTCAAGAATTTCTAGCTCTTCTTTTTGAAAAATATTAATTTCTTCAGAGTAAATATTTAATGATGCATAAACCTTGTCGTTTTGAATTATTGGGATTGAAACTGACGATTTAAAACCATGTTTTTTTGCTTCTTGTTTCCAAATCCGAAAATTGAGGTCTGTTTCAAGATTGTTTGAAGCAATTGGCTTTTTCATCCTAATTGCATTTCCTGTTAGTCCATTTCCTCTTTCAGATTCATCCCAAGTAACATTAAGTTTTTCAATATATCCATCTTCATATCCTGATTGAACAAATGGTTTAATTGTTTTATCCTTATCATGATTTACAATACCAATCCAGCAAAGTTTGTAACTACCAGTACTAATTATTAATTCGCAGATTTTTTGAAAAAATGCTTTTTCGTCATTGGGTTCTGAAATTATATTGCTTAAAAGACCAAATATTTTTAATGCATTATTATTTCGTAATATTTTTTCTTCTTTTTGTTTAGAAGGTGTAATATCGCTAAATACAGTAATAAATTTCCCTTTTTCGGGCGAGTAGGCATTTACTTCGAGGTGTTTATTCAGTAATTTTGAATAATGTTCGAATGATGCTGTTTTTTCATTTAAAGCAATGTCAATGTATGTTTCTAACCAAAAGGGTTCAATTTCTGGTTGTACTTCGAATAGAGATTTTCCTATAATTGAATTTTTTTCTAATCCGGTTATTTCTTCAAATCTCTTATTTACAAATAAATATTTACAGTCGATAGGTTTTTTATTTTCATCAAAAATAATTTCATGGTATGCAAAACCAGTAAGTAGGTTTTCAAGTAAATAAATAAAATTTACTTCACAAATTTTGGAATTATCATTAATGTTGAATTTTGATTCTTCTAAATTTAATTTGTTTAAATTTAATTTTAGTGATTTATTTTCGGCTTCTAAAATTGAAATTTTTTGTAATAAATCATTAATATTTAGGTTTTTATTCATTTATTTTTTTTGAAATTAAGCTTATCAAATATTTTATAATTTAAAAATCAATATAACAATTTAGTTTCAAAAATAAAATAGTGCATACAAAATAAGTAAAAACTAAAAATAAATACTTAATGTTCAAGTAAATAAAAATATTGATCTTTATTGTTTGTATAAAAGTATGGCGAAAAAACAGGTTGTAAAATACTGTTAATCTCATCTATGCTTATAATAGAATTATTATTTGTATCTGCTGATTTATTTTTTGCTTTAGCAAATATATCAAATGGGTTTCCATCGACATTATTATTTATTTGAAAAAAGTAAAAGTTTTTATATTTTTTTATTAATGATTTCAGGTTATCATATACCATTTTTTGATCTGGAATAATAAAGCTATTTTCTAATTTTGCATTTAGTAATGAAAAATTATTAATTACTCCAATATTTTTTATTTTTTGTCCAATAAAATTCATAATCGAATCAATATAAATCAACTCTATATCTTTTAATGTTGAATTTGGACTAAGAAATGCTAATGATTTATTTTTTTCTATAAAATAACCATTAAAAGTTAGAATTATAGCATCATAGCTTTTAAAATTGCTAGATAGTTTTACAATTTTGTTTTTTATTGAATCTGAATTAAATGCTTCTACTGAGTTAAAGTTTGTAATTTCTACATTTTTGTAAACAACATTTTTTAATTTTAATAATTCCTCGCAAAATACTTTATTACTTTGAGTTGAGTAACCTTTTGCAATTTTCTTTTCTTCATAATTTGTTGGATTATAGTTTAAAATGTATAATGTTGCCTTTTTTGAGGATTTTTCAAAGTCTATACAGTTTATTTTTATTTCGTTACTGATATAAATATCTGTTTCATTATTCTTTGTAGCATATAGTTGTATCTCATTTTCGCCATAAGGCAAATACATTTTGTATTCAATTATGGATTCAGAGTTGTCAATTTTTTTAATAATAGGTTTAACTGCAACTGTGTCAATTCCATTAAATTGTACATATTCTTTTCTATTCAAAAATAATCTGATATTATCAAAATTTAGATTTTTAACTACTGATGAAAATGTAAATTCTCTTTCAGCAACATCATATTCTTGATTTAATGAACTACTAAATTCAAATGATTGATAATTTGTATATATATTTTTTGTAAATTTTGATTTTGAAATAGGAGTGATGTTTAAAGATGATACATCCCAGACTCTCAATGTTTTATCGGCAGATGCACTAACTAGTAATTTTCCATTTGGACTAAATGCAACTGATTTTACCGTTAGTGAATGTCCTTTAAATGTTTTTATATTTATGCCTTTTTGGATATCCCAAATTTTAATTGAATTATCATTGCCTCCGCTGGCAAGATATTTTCCATCAGGACTAAAATGTACCGTATATACAGCATCTGTATGACCGGTAAGTGTTTTGAATACTTTTTTTGTAGCAACATCCCAAATTTTAATAAAATTATCATTCCCTCCAGTTGCAATGTATTTTCCATCTGGACTGTAGCTTAATGCTTCAATCGGATATTTATGTGCTTTTTCTGAGAATATAATATTTCCTGAAGCAACATCATGAATTCGAAGATATAAATCGTAACCACCACTTGCAATGTACTTACCGTCGGGACTGTATTCTATTGCTCTTACACATTGATCTGCACCACTAAGTTTTTTTATTAGTA
>MEND01000020.1:21989-22736 GCA_001768975.1 Bacteroidetes bacterium GWA2_31_9
CTTTAACATCTTTATCCCAACTTCCACTAACTAAGTGTTTTCCATCAGGACTGTAAGTAATTGCTACTTCACCCGAAACATTATCGACTAAAGTATTTATTAATGCACCGTCTTTTACACTCCAAATTTTGATAGTTTTGTCAGAGCCAACGCTTGATAATGTTTGACCGTCGGGTCCAAAAAGTACTCCAATTAGAGGTTTATCTTGCCATTTTGTGAATTTTTCTTGAGAATAGATAAATGAATTTGTTAACCCAAATATTAAAAAATTTATAAATATATATATTGAAATGTTAGAAAAATTCATTTGCTTTTTTTACTCTGAAACAAATTTAGTAAAAAAGATTTAAGGATTATACTTTGTGTGGTGTAAATTTGTACATTTCTGCTAAAAATTTTAGTTATTAGTTTTTAGTTATTTAGTTTTGGTTTTTTACCCTGTTAAATAGTTTCTAATTTGTAGCTGTATGTCTAATTTTAATGATATTTAACAGGGTGAAGTTTCTTGTTATGGTTATTTAGTCGGCAATAGTGCGAACTAACAAACCATCGAACCAAAACTAAAAACCGATAAAACTATAACTAAAAACCAACAACCTTTGAACTATAAAATGTACAAATTTATTTCGTTTTAAGTATAAATATTAGTAAGTTCTCAATACTTAGTTTTTATTTTTTGAACAATAGAACATTTGAACATTTGAAAAACGAATTTTTTACCCCATTGGATAGCTTATGTTGAACAAT
>MEND01000021.1:0-147 GCA_001768975.1 Bacteroidetes bacterium GWA2_31_9
TTGTCTGATAATCAGATGAAGGAAGCGGTAGATAAGTTTAGAAAACTTATCAAAGACAATGGTGGAGATGTCATCCACGAAGAAAACTGGGGATTGCGAAAATTAGCATACCCAATTCAGAAAAAATCGACAGGTTTTTATAATTTA
>MEND01000021.1:258-9709 GCA_001768975.1 Bacteroidetes bacterium GWA2_31_9
TACAGTTTAAAGAAAAAGAAACTTAAAAAAGTGGAGGACAAGTAAATGGCACAAACACAAGGAGAAATTAGATATCTAACACCACCATCGGTAGATATTAAAAAGAAAAAATATTGCCGATTCAAAAAAAGTGGCATTAAGTATATTGATTATAAAGATGCAGAGTTTTTAAAGAAATTTTTAAATGAGCAAGGTAAAATTTTACCTCGTCGTTTAACTGGAACTTCATTGAAGTTTCAAAGAAAAATTTCACAGGCAGTTAAAAGAGCTCGCCATTTAGCATTATTACCATACGTTACTGACCTATTAAAATAAAGGAGGATTGATTATGGAAGTTATTTTAAAACAAGATGTTCAAAAACTAGGTCATAAAGACGATGTAGTTAATGTTAAAAATGGTTATGCAAGAAATTATTTAATCCCACAAGGATTTGCAACTAATGCTACCGAGCAATCAAAAAAGAATCATACTGAAGTATTAAGACAAAAAGCACATAAAGAAGAAAAAATTAGACTTGAGGCTACAGCTATGGCTAAGAAGCTTGAGACTACAACTTTAAAAATTGGTGCAAAAACTAGTACTACTGGAAAGATTTTCGGATCTATTACTTCAATACAAATAGCAGATGCTATTAAAGAAAAAGGATTTGAAGTTGACAGAAAAAATATTTCTGTTAACGAAGAACACATTAAAGAAGTTGGAACTTATACAGCAAAAGTAAAACTATATAAAGACATATCTGTTCAGATAAGTTTTGAAGTAGTAACAGAATAAAAAAGAAAAACCTGCTCTCGCAGGTTTTTTTTGTTTATTATTTTATTGCAATTGTTTCTATTTCAATTAAAACTCCTAATGGTAATTTTACAACACCATAAGCTGCTCTGGCTGGTGGATTTTCATTGTAAAATTTACCATAAACTTCGTTCATAGCTTGAAAATTAGTCATATCGGAAAGTAAGCATGTTGATTTTACAACATCTTTAAAGCTATACCCAGCAGTTTTTAAAATTTCGCCAATATTTTCCATTACTTGTGTTGTTTGTTCAACTATTCCACCTTCAATAATTAGTCCTGTTGTAGGATTAATTGGAATTTGTCCGGAAATATAAAGAGTTCCATTTGCTTCAATAGCCTGACTGTATGGTCCAATTGCTTTTGGTGCTTTGTCTGTTGATATTACTTTTTTCATTTTTATATTTTTAATTTGTTACGAATTTCACAAAATAGTACTAAAAATAAAAGGAAACTAAATAAATAATTTCCTTTTATAGGTTATTTTGGCTTTTTCCTTTTTCCTTTATTCTTGAAATGGTTTAATTACTTCAATTAATTCTGGTAAGTCCATCCCTATTTTTTTAAGAAAATCAATTTTTGGAACGCCATTCTTAGTCCATCCACGTCTTTCATAAACAGCATCAAGAAGTTTTTCGTATTGGTCTTCTCTGTGTTTACGAGTTAAATCACGTTTTTCTTCAGATGATTTTCCAGTTGGGTCAATTCCTAATTTATCTTTTAATTGCTTGTCATATCTTTCTTGACGTGATTCGTACTCTTCTATTGTAACCGGACCACAAGCTCTGTACGGTTGAGCATCGTGTTTACGTGTTCCAAATCCTAATCTTAAATTGAATATTCGTTGGAAGTTATAAACTCTTTCAGATTGAGTTATCATTTCCTCTTTAGAAAAATCAAATCCAGTAACAGCTTTAAATATAGCTACATAGTTGTCAACATGTTCAGGTACTTTATTTGGCTCTGCATGTGTGTGATTATCTTCTGGTTCAACATCGTTCCAAGGAAGTTTGCAGAAACCTGCTAATCCAAACCAAGTACGGAACATAGGGAAATAATGTAAAGCTTCTGCTTTTTTCTCAAAAGTTGGAATATGATTATTAACCATATCCATGAATATTAGCCAAGCTTCGTCGTGTTGTGGACCTTTGTTAGTCATAGCATAACCACCTTGTTGAGCTAAAGATTCTTTTGAAACATATTGAGAATATTCTAAACCTTTGTTTTCCATTCCAATATCTTGCATGAAATTAGCATCGCCCCAGCCATTTTTAGCAAACATTTGTTTCATTTTTCTTACACCTTGTCCAGCAGTTTTGCCAAATTCTTTTCCTGCAGCAAGTTGATGTAATAATTCCATTGCACCTTTTTTAGAACCAAAACTTAAGTCAAGACCACTAGTTCGTTCTTTATTCAAAATTCCATTTTCGTAACATTCCATTACAAAACCTAAAATTGTACCCCATGTAATTGTACATATTCCATAAGTATCGCAATAGAAGTTTGCCTCAATTGTCCATTCAGGGTCAAATATTCCAGCAATTGAACCTAATGATGAAGCTGTTTCATATTCTGGTCCGTCAACTATTACTTTTTGTCCTTTATAAGGTCCTGTTTTTAATTCAAAATTATCAACTGCTTTAGCACATGACATATTGCAACCAATCCAGCAGCCGTCGTTCATATTTTGTGTAAAATATTCTTTATAAATATTTCCATGAATTTTTACTGCATCTGGGTGACTTCCATATTTGAAATTATTAACTGGTAATAAATCGTAGTCGTTCATTACGTTAGTTAAGTGGGCAGTTCCTTTTGTTCGCATTTCGCATTGAGAATCGTCAAGGTCTTTCATTTCTTTATTGAACTTGCGACCTTTTTCCATAATTGGAGCTAAATCAACAACGTTGTTTCTATTACCTCCAATATTCTTAACTTTTGCAACAATTGCTTTAATTTTTTTATCTCTTAAAACAGTTCCAATACCACCACGACCAGCTTGTTTTAATCTAACTAATTTACGTTTAGCATCATAAAAGCTGAAGTTTAACATTCCAATTAAAGAATGGTCGGCAGCTGTTCCTGCAGATACAACAGCAACATTTAACTTGTCTTTGTCGTCTTTTGCATACATTTCTGTAAGTTGTTCAACAAGAATATGGCTGTCAATAGATTCTGCTGGAGCATCAATTATTTGAATACTTTCAGTTTCTTCGTCGATATATATAATTACATCATTTTTTGCTTTTCCTTGTAATTCGATTGCATCGAAACCACAGAATTTTAGAAATGGTCCAAAAAATCCACCCACATTGCTATCCATTACAGAATCAGTTTGTGGAGAAATGCTAACACATATTGATTTTCCTGAACCTGAATATTGAGTGATTCCACTACATGGGCCACCAGAAATAACTATTTCATTTTCAGGGTCATTCCATTTTGTAGAAGGCTTTGTCCCATCCCAAAGCAATCGTAAACCAAATCCTTTTCCTCCAATAAATTTTTGTTTCATTTCGTTAGAAACAGGTTTTTCTTTAATCTCATTTGACGAAAGATTAACATACAATGTACGATTATTATAACCTTTTTCTATTGGAGCCCATTTGTATTTATACTCGTGAATTAGAGTGTGTTTTGAGCTTAGTGATTTAATGTCCATAAAATGTAAATAAATTAACAATGTTTAATTGTTCAAAAGTAGAAAAAAACTTTTGGAATAGTCTATAAATTAATATGCTTTATTTCATTATGTTGTTTATTGCATATCGATTTTTTAATTTTAATCCTAAAAAAAGAGTGTTTAATCTAAAAAACAATTGTGTTAGGCAAATTTTACTCTATAATTTGATTAAAAGTTATGATTAGTATAGGATAAAAAGGAGCAGATATATATCTTTAACCAGAATAAATTGTAAAATAGCATTATAGGAGTGAAATTTTCTTTCAAAATAATATTTACGATTGCTACAATATTTTTGTCATTAATAATATATTCAGCAATTGATCCAAAAATTAATGATGGTATTTTATATCATCTTGATTTATCAGATCCATCAACTTATAAGACTTCATGTTACGAAGTTTTAAATTCTAAATGGAGAGTTGATAATGATAATTGCTATTTAGAAACTTCAACAATTCATCTACCTGGTTTTATTAATGATGCTTTGCTTGATATTCCTGTTAATATTAATATTAAAGGTTCAGGGAATTTGGAATCAGATGATTTTGTGCTTTTACAATATTCAACAAATAATAAATGGATTACAATTGATTCTATTTCTGGAAATATAGTACCTATAAACAATACTGTTTATTCTTATTTAGTTAAAGCAATATCTTCAGGATTATCAATAAAATTTAGATTGTCATTCAGTACAAATGCTCAAAATGAGGAGCTTACATTGCAATGTTCATCGACTAAGGATTTTTGCATTGGATCTCCTTTTATTTCAGGAACTATTCAACAATATGTTTGGTCAAATAATCCAGTGAATTTATCAATGTTTTCTGCAAAAAATGATACTAGTGATATAATTGAACTTTATTGGGAAACGAATAATGAGTATAATAATAAATTTTTCAGTATTGAAAGAAGTGTTAATGGTATTGATTTTAAAAGAGTTTATACTACATTAGGGAAAAAATATAGTAATACTAAAGTTAGTTATAATTTTATTGATACATTAAGTTTTAAAAATCGAGTCTATTATCGACTAAAGCAAATCTCTACAGATAATAAGAGTCAATATTTTGATGTTGTAATAGTTACAAATTCCAATTTGTTTAAAAATGATTATTGTAAAGTTAATGTTGATCCTAATCCATGTGTAGGTAAGTGTTTAATTAGCGTTGATAATTGTAGCGATTCATTGAATAAAGTACCTTTACAATTTAATTTAATAGATGCTTTGGGAAATATTACTTTTATTAACTTTAGTAAAGATTTAATTGATTCATCAACATATAAATTTGATGTTGAGAATAATCTGAGTCCAGGTATATTTATTATTAGTAATCATAAATTGTTTCAAAATAAACTTTAAATAATTGAAAATTAAAAGTTATTTCATACTAATTTCAATTTTGTTTATTTTTTTTAGTTGTAATAATAACAATCAAAATAAAACTGAAATTGATGAGTTTGATACTTGTCAACAAATCAGTCCTAGTAGTAAAAGTGAAACCACAGTATTTACAATTCCTACACCAGTTCAGGTACCTGCAACTTTAAAAATTATTGACTCAGAATTTAGCAATGAATTAGTTAATCATTTTCTAAACACAAAGACAGTTTATACAAATAAACAAGTAAAAGCTTTAAATTTAGGAATTTGCTTTGTTGACTTAGCATATATAGCTCTAAATAATCAGAATCAATATTCATATCATGTTTTATCAAAAATTGATTATTTGCTTGATGAATTAGATATTGAAAATCAGGATATAATAGCAAGTATTGATAAATTAAAAGATAACATGTCGAATACTGATTCGATATCCCAAATTGTATTAACTAGTCAGAATCAGCTTGCAGATTATTTTCAGGAAAAAGACGAAAAAGAAGTCGGTTTATTGATGATTTGCGGTTTTTATATTGAGGGTCTAAATATTTTATTGAATACTTATAGTAAATTATTAGCTACAAATGAACTAACTATTTTTAAGAAAAATTATCTTAATTCATTATTGTTTGAGCACGATATTTTTTTAGATAATTTAATTGAATTAACAGATATTTATAACAGTAAATGTTGTAAATCAATAAATAATGAGCTTAAAATGTCAAAAGTTCATTTTAAGGATTTAAAGATTTCGATTAATTTTGATACAGATAATAAAAAAGTAAATAATATTAAACTTGACGATAAAAGATTGTTTGAAATACAATCGCATATAATTAAATTAAGAGAAAAAATTTTATCTGGTATTTTAGATTAAGTTGTTATGACTATCTCGCTAAACAATAGAGAAGAAGCTTTTGATAAAGAAAAAATTTCTATTTCTGAATTACTAATAATAAAAAAATATTCATTTAAAATGCTTGTTATTAAGTTAAACGATAAGCTAATTAAAAAAGAGAATTACGAAAATATTATTATTAAAGACGGAGATAAAGTAGATATTATTCATTTGATGAGTGGTGGTTAAATAAAATTAAAGTTGCTTATTCTTTTTCGTTTCTAAAAACTTATTCTGTAGTTGAGAATTCTTTTTTTAAAAATTGCGTAAAATAAGTGCCTATATATCAGTAAATTAAAGTTATAAACAATGTTTTCTTGAAATTTTTTTATTAATGAATGTAAATTGATAATTCATTGCAATATTTTTGCGTTTAAATGAGCTTCGAAAAAATAAAAATATCATTCAAATATCTAAAGAGAGTATGGATATTTACGTTACCTATTTTAAAAAATAAATTTATACTCACTTCAATTTTTTTTATAGTTTGGGTAATATTTTTTGATAATAACAATTTGATTGATAGAATAAGTAATCTAAAGGTTTTAAATCAGTTACAAAAAGATCAGGAATATTATAAAGAAAAAATTTATACAGATACAAAACGACTTGAAGAATTGCGAACCGACAAGGAAAATCTCGAAAAATTTGCCCGTGAACAGTATCTTATGAAGAAGAAAAACGAAGATATTTTTATAATGGTTGATGGCAATTAGCCTTATCCAAATTTCGGTAAGCCATTAATAAATCTTTCGAATCTGAATTATTTTCAAGTTTTACATTTAACAAATTAAGTAACTCAAAAGCTGATTCTGAAATCGGGCGATGTTTATTATAATCTGCAAGAAAATTCAAACATTTTAAAACTTTAAACGCATTAAACCAATTATAAAATCTTTTAGAAAACGATTCCAGTGAAGTGGAATTTGAATTTATTTCTTCAAGGTTTTTGTAAAAGTCATTTAATTTAAGAAACAATTTAATTGACTCTGTTATTTTTGTTTCAAAAGCTTGAATATTATTTTGATTTATTTTCCAGAGTAATTCTATATGCTCAAATAAGATTTTTAATTCTATAAATGATTGAATATTGTAAGTTGAATAATGTTCATTTTCGTTACTAATCCATTTTTGAATTGATGCTCCTGTTCCAAACGGAACTCTGTCGGAAGGGCGAGGAGAGGGGATTACTTTTGTTGAATTTATTTCGGAATAGTTGCCGAGCGGTATTATTTTTTGTAGAAAGTAGAAGTCTTCGCCGGCTTTCTTTTTATTCATTCCTCCTTGTTTTGCATAAGCTAAACAGTTGACAACAAAGGATGAACCTACTGTGTAGTAGTAATATGGAACGCCAATATATTTTAATGCTTGATAATAATATCTTAAATAAAGTTCATATTGTATTATTCCTCTATAATTTGATTCGGAGAAGTCATTTCCCGAAATTGGATGCTCAAAATAAATGGAGCATGCATTCGTTTTTGGGAAATTTTCAAAATGCTTTTCTATTTCAACTAAATAATTATTTTCGCACAAGCAATCTGCATCAAAACCTACTATTATTCCGCTTTTATTGTTAATTTCATCAAATCGTCTTAATGCTTCGTCCATCCCAATTTTGCGAGCAAATCCAACTCCTGCATCTTTGGTTTTTAGGTTTTCGATATTTAGAATGTGAAATTTTTTGTTTAGGCTATTATTTGTAATTGTCCAGCTTTTAGCTTCGGTATAAGTTTTTAGATTATAGTCTATTACTTCTATTGAAGCATTTTCAGAAGAATTAATCACCACAATAACTTCAACAGAGCATTTTGTAGGAAAACATTTTTTTAATGATTCAAGACTTTTAATTAAGTCAGGTTCATAATAACATGGAATAACAACAATAATATTAGTATTGTTATTTGGTTTTTCATGAATAAGAGAATTGAATATTGAGTTCTTAGCTAGATAATTATCTGCAATATTCATTATATTATTTGATAGATTCTTTTTTTAACCTTGAATTTAATATTGAAGCTATGGTATCGGTTAAATCATAATTTTCGTCACCATAAAGTAAGGTCGAACTCATATTATTATTTATAATGTAACCAAACTTTTTATCAGCATTGAACTCCTTAACAATTAAAGAAATACTATCGAAAAGTTGTCCTGTCATTTCTTGCTCTTTTGTCATTAGTTGATTCGACATATTATCTTTAAGCTCCATTAGGTCTTGTTGTTTTTTGTACATTTCCTGCTCCTGAGCCTGAGCACTTTCTAAAGATAAAAAACTATTGTTTTGAACTTTCTTTTGAAAAGCAGCTGCTTCTTGTTCAAATGTTGCAGATTTTCTTCCAAATTCAGTTTCAAGTTCTTTTTGATGCGATAGAAGTTTGTCTTTTAGTTCGTTATACAAATTATATTTTAATAATAGAGAATCGGTATTTATAAAAGCAATTCTTGTATTATTTCCAGTAGAATCATTAAAGAATGTTTTCACTGAATTATTATTGGAATTAGTTTTTATTCCATGACCATTGTGAGCCATTATTAATAGTACAATTACTCCTGTGATAGCTAAAAGTGCAATGTATAAACTAAGATTTTTCATGCTTTTATTTTTTTTTCAAACCTAAACTAAATTTAAGAAAATTCAAAAACTTATGTTTAGAAAGTTGCTTTTTTTTAATTAATTATTTGAATTAGTGGATTTTCATTTACTTTTTTATCGAAAAAGTAACAAAAACTCTTTAACTGCAAGAACTCGTTCTGGCTTAGACTGTACTCAAACAGCTTACAGTTAATAAGGAATTTGGCTTTACGCTTTGCGGATTTCAAATTGGATTATAGGAATAGTCTGGTAAAATAGATTCGACTGAGAACCTCAGCCGAGCAGAGGGAATTAGTTTTTATTTTTCTGAGAGATTTTCTAAATATCCAAAAATATAATTTTTTAATTTTATAATATCATCTTTTTTTGATGAAGAACTATATGTGTTTAATAAATCTCTATTTGCTGAAGCACAATACAGTTCTCCTTGTTTGAAAATTGCAAGATTAACAATAAAGCCAAATAAGGGTTTTAAACTAGTTTCTTCTATATTTGAAAATGTTCTTATCAATAAGTGATTCTTTGTCAATGGTAAAATAAATTCAGTATTAAAAATATCTTTTGCATTTTCGTCTTTTATAATAAATGGATTATCAGAACAAATGTTAAAATAACCTGGAGTATATGATAATTTCCAATTTTGAATATCATCTTTTTTATTAACCATAAACGAAAAAGAAGATACCGTAGGTCTTAAACTTTGTATAAATTCTTTTGAGTTTTTGATTTTTTCAGTAATGTCATTATTAACTTCAACTCCAGTGTTTTTGCCAATAAATTTGAATGATTTATTAAATAAAGGATTTGATTTAAATTCTTGTAAAAATAACTCATCATTTTTTGGAATTCTCCAAAACAGGTTAGATACGAATTCTTGAAGTATCAACATTTGCATTGTATCTAATTCAGGGACTCCATCGCAAGCCTGAATTTCTTGAAAAAGTAACGAATAACTATTATCTTTTTTTAAATATCCTCGTTCAGGTAAATCATCTATCTGCCCATTAATATTAATACTATAGGCATCCTAAATCAATTATAATATAAAATCCCTGTACATTTGAATTTTCGGGAAGAAAAAAATTCTACTTTTTAAA
>MEND01000022.1:0-14627 GCA_001768975.1 Bacteroidetes bacterium GWA2_31_9
TAGCTAATTTTGTTAACGACACAATTATTAATTTTACTTTAAAACCAATCAGTACTGTTAAAGCTGAGGTTGTAATATCTGCTACAAAACCAGACGAAAATCTATCAGAAAAAATAATTGGAACTGTAAAAATTGACAGCAAAGAAATTGAAAAACTTCCAGGATTAATGGGAGAAAACGACCTCATGAGAGCAGCTCAAATGAGTGCTGGTGTTCAATCTGTAGGCGAAGGTTTTTCTTCTTTTTATGTTAGAGGTGGAAATTATGACCAAAATCTTATTTTACTAAATAATGCAACAATTTTTAATCCCTCGCACTTGTTAGGATTCTATTCTGTTTTTAACAACGATGTAATTAATAATTTGACACTTTACAAAGGTCTGATTCCTGCTAAGTTTGGAGGAAGAACCTCGTCTGTTATGAATATTGAAATGAAGGATGGCGATTTTGAGAAATATAATACTTCAGCATCGTTAGGTCTTTTAGCGAGTAAAATTTCAATCAATGGTCCAATAATCAAAAACAAACTATCTTTTAATGTTGCATTTAGGAAGACTTATATAAATGAAATAATTAACCCATTGCTTAAAAATATTTTTGACTCAGAACCTTCTTTTTTAGATAATTTATACGGATTTTATGATTTAAATAGTATTGTTTCTGCACGATTAAACATAAAAGATTTTATTAAAGTAAATTATTATTTAGGTAATGATAAATTTGAGTTGAATAAATCTAAGAATGCTATAAAATCAAATATGATATGGGGAAACAGTGCTGTTTCAGGATTATGGAAACACATTTTTAATGAATTTGCCTTTAGTGAATTTTCAATTAGCAATAGTCGGTATAAATTTAATATTGATGCTTTTCAAGATAATTATTATCTAAAAATAAAATCACAAATCATTGAGTCAAAACTTAATTACACATTTTATAAAAAAATTAAATCCAATAATATTTATGCCGGATGTGAGATTAATTATACTAAAATATTACCCGGCGACAAGTCAATCGGATTTGATGATTCTGAATTTACATTTAATGATAACGACTTTATTTACTCTGGAAATTTAGCTTTTTATATTAGTGATAATATAAATTTATTCTCAAAACTTGATTTAGAAGTAGGCTTAAGGTTTAATTATAATGCATTTTTAGGACCGTATAAATATTATATTGCTGATAATTCTAATATTTTAACCGATTCATTAGTTTACTCAAATTTTGAAATCATTAAAGCTAATAAATCGCTTTCTCCACGGTTTGCTCTAAATTATAGAATTAATAAAAACACAAGTGTTAAAGCTGGAATTTCTTTCAACGAGCAGTATTTACATGTAGTTGAAATTAGTGCATTAACATTACCTGCTGACTTTTGGCTTCCCTCATCAATGAATATTGAACCTCAAAAATCACAGATTATTTCAACTGGAATTTTCAAAAATTTTTATAAAAATAAGCTTAAAACAAGTATTGAAGGTTACTATAAAAAATTAGCCAATCTTGTAGAATACAATTCAGGACTTATAAGCAATTACTACGAATATAATGTCGATGAAAATGTTATTTCAGGAAAAGGTTACGCATGGGGAATTGAAACAGAGATGGAATATAACTCTGATAAATTTGGTTCAAAAATAAGCTATACTTATTCCAGAAGTATTCGGATTTTTGATGCTGTTTTTGGTGGAAAACCATACAATTCAAAGTATGATAGACCGCATGACTTATCTGCATCTGTATATTATAAATTAGGAAAAAAACTTTCATTATCAGCAGTATTTGTGTATGCTTCAGGCAAATTAACAACTGCACCATATTCGAGATATATTGTTCAGGGAATGGTTGTTAACTCATACTTAACAAAGAATAGCTTTAGGATGCCTGACTATCACCGATTAGATATTTCAATATCATACAATAGTCATAAACATAAAACATGGGAATCAATTTGGGAATTATCTGTTTATAATGTTTATAATAGGATGAATCCATTTTTTATATATTACGAAATATCGGGAGATGTGTATGAATACAAGCAAAAAGTAAAAGCTAAACAAGTAACTCTTTATCCAATATTACCAGCTATAACATGGAAAATAAAGTTTTAAAGAATACTGATTTGAGAAATTTTTAAATTGAATGAGGAAAATAAAAAATAAAGGTATGAGGTATAAGGGGATAAGGGATAAGGGGATATGGTATAAAGGGATATGGGATATGGTCATTTGGCAATTTTCAAAGTTTCTATATGCCTTATATAATCTACACCTTATAACTTTTAAATATCATAAAAATTCTTTCAGGTTTTTATATACTATCTCCCCTTTATACCTATTTACCCTAATACTATTAAATCTCTCTTGCCAGAAAGAAATTGACTTAAACTTGCCAGAAGCCGAGGAGCAAATCGTTGTTGATGGCTATATTGAAAATAATGCATATCCTTATGTTGTATTAACTCGGTCTGTTCCATTTTTTAGCGAGATTGATTCCGTACAGCTTCGTAGTCTGGTAGTTACAACTGCAAAAGTTACTGTTACTTGTGATTCTGTTTCTGAAATATTAACACTACAACCAAATGAGAAATTTTTTCCTCCTTATGTTTATCGTGGAATAACCTTTAAAGGCGAAGCAGGCAAAAAATATTCTCTTAAAGTAGAAGTTAGTAATAAAGTAATTACTGCAAATACTTCAATTACAAACAAAGCGTCAATTGACAGTATTTGGTTCGAACCATTAAAAGACAATGATACTCTAGGTTTATTATGGATGCAAATACAAGATAATCCCAACGAGAGTGATTATTACAGAGTTTTAACAAAGCGAAAGGGAAAAGATAGTAACTATATTCCTTCAATGATTTTTTCAGCATTTAGCGATATTAATTTCAATGGCAAATTATTTAAAATAGCCGTTTATAAAGGGATAACAGACTTTTCACATCCACTTGAAGATATTTATTTTAATATTAAAGATACTGTTAATATTCGTCTTAGTACTATGGATAAAGAAAGTTACAATTGCTGGATGTCGCTACAAAACGAGATGGTAAATTATGGAAATCCTCTTGCAGAACCGAATAATCCAATAGTTACAAATATTACAAATGGAATAGGAGTCTGGACAGGATTTGGATCTAATTATTATGTTTATACGCCAAGATAAATTTTAAAACAAAAAAGGAGCTGAATTTCAGCTCCTTTTTAAAATATTTCAATACTAGATTATTTTTCTATTCTCATTTTGTAGAACGATCTCCATACAAAAACAAGAGCAACTACTAAAAATGCTAAACCAAAATAAGGAGCAGCATCTCTAAAGCTTTCAGAAATTGCGATTTCCATTGCTAATAAACCAAATAAAGTCGTAAACTTAATAATTGGGTTTAAAGCAACTGATGAAGTATCTTTGAATGGATCGCCAACTGTATCACCAACAACTGTAGCATCATGTAAAGGTGTTCCTTTCATTTTAAGGTCAACTTCAACAACTTTTTTAGCATTATCCCATGCACCACCAGCATTTGCCATAAATATAGCCTGAAATAAACCAAATACTGCAATAGAAATTAAGTAACTAATAAATAAAGCAACAGCATTGTTTCCACCAACATTTGCAGGAGAAGAGAAGCACGCAAACGCTAATGCAAAGAAGAATATTCCAACAAAAATATTGAACATTCCTTTTTGAGCATATTCAGTACAAATCTTAACAACTTCAATAGAAGCTTTAGCATCTGCCTTTTTAGGAGCATTTGGATCTAAATTGATATTCTTTTTAATATATTCAACAGCTCTGTAAGCACCAGTTGTAACTGCTTGCATTGAAGCACCAGTAAACCAATAAATAACAGCACCACCAAGAATAAAACCTAAAATTGTGTATGGATTTAGTAAATTAAGAATTGTTTCTGGAGCTACACCTAGAGTTTTTTGAATCATAAGTATCAAAGAGAAAATCATTGTTGTTGCACCAACAACAGCAGTTCCAATTAAAACTGGTTTTGCAGTAGCTTTAAATGTATTACCCGCACCATCATTAGCCTCTAAATAATATTTAGATTTTTCCCAATCTGGTTTGAATCCAAAATCTCTTTCAATTTCAGCATCAACATTTGGAACTTCTTCGATTAAAGATAATTCATATACTGATTGAGCATTGTCGGTTACTGGTCCATAGCTGTCAACAGCAATTGTAACCGGGCCCATGCCTAATAAACCAAAAGCAACTAAACCAAATGCAAAAACCGAAGGATAAATCATAAATCCATCTAATCCAAATGTACTTGCAAAATATGCAATAAACATTAATACAAAAAATACTAAACCAGTCCAGAATGCACTGAAATTACCAGCTACAAGACCAGAAAGAATTACTAATGAAGCACCACCTTCTTTACCTGCATTAACAACTTCGTTAACGTGTGAAGATTTAGGAGAAGTAAACATTTTTGTAAATTCAGGAATTAATGCACCACCAATTGTTCCACAAGAAATAATTGTAGAAAGAATCCACCACATATCAGGGTTTCCATTTAACTCAGGAATCATAACATAACTTGCAATGAAAGTAACAACTATTGAAAGAATAGAAGTAATCCAAACTAAGTTAGTAAGAGGAGCTTCAAAATCAATATCTTCTTTTCCACCATATTTAATATTACTTAAAATACCATTAATATAAAAAGCAATAATTGAAGTCGCAATCATTAAAATACGCATTACAAATATCCAAACAAGTAATTCAACTTTCAAAGCATTTGTAATAACATCTGTCATTCCTAAAGCCGTTCCACCAACAGCAAGTAAAATAAATGAGATTAATGCAACACCAGTTACACCATAAGTTTCAAAACCATCAGCAGTTGGTCCAACGCTATCGCCAGCATTGTCGCCAGTACAGTCAGCAATAACACCAGGGTTACGTGGGTCGTCTTCACCAATTTTGAAAACAACTTTCATTAAGTCAGATCCAATATCAGCAATTTTAGTAAAAATACCACCAGCAATTCTAAGTGCAGAAGCTCCTAGAGATTCACCAATTGCAAATCCAATAAAACAAGCACCAGCTAAATGACCAGGCATTAATAAAAGAATAACAAGCATTAAAATTAATTCAACACATATTAAAACAACACCAATGCTCATACCTGCATTTAAAGGAATGTTTAATAAATGAAGCGGATTTCTTTTTAAAGATGCAAATGCCATACGTGCATTAGCTAAAGTATTCATACGAATACCAAAAGCAGCTACAACATAAGAGCCTAAGATACCGATGATTGTCCATGTAATAATTAAAGCAACACTACCAAATTGCTCACCAGGAGTTTCTCCAATTGGACTTAAAAAACCAAAATAACCAGCTACTGCAGCTCCAATAAATAAGAAAAGAATTGCTAAAAATTTACCTTGTTGTTTTAAATAAGCCGAACAAGTTTTGTAAATTACATCTGCAATCTCTAACATTGATTTGTGAGCAGGTAATTTTTTTACTTTCATAAATTGATAAAGCCCGAATAACATTCCAAGAATTGTAACAACAAATCCATAATAAAGAATGCTTTGATCCTTAATCTCTTCAGGAATCATCAGGTCAGCCTCGCTGGCAAAAGTCAATGCCGGAACTACTACAGCCAGCAAGGTTGTCAATAAAAATTGTTTTTTCATCATTTAGTTAATTAGTATTTAGTTAATATTAATTTTTTGCAAAAATAGAATTTAAGTTGTTGCATTACAAAAAAAAAGTTAAATATTTTTACTTATTATGCTGTATTTCAATAAGTCTTTATATCTTTGTATCGGGGAAGTTTGTTCTTAAAGGAAAATCATCACATGTTTATTAGCATAAAATCAGATATGTTAGGTATGTTTTGTTAATATTTTGTTCATTAGTTTTTCTGATTTTATATTGTAATTTGATTTCATTTTTTTGAAAAAATTCATTTTTTTTGAAAAAAAGTTTTTAAACTATTTGGAACTAAAAAAAAACTACTATCTTTGCATTCCAATTGATTAAAAAATAATTGGCCCGTTCGTCTAGTCGGTTAGGACGCCAGGTTTTCATCCTGGAAATCAGGGGTTCGAGTCCCCTACGGGCTACAAAAATAACTAATGAAAAAAGAAAATGGCTAATCATAAGTCGGCAAAAAAGAGAATTAGACAAACAGAAACTAGCAGAGTGCACAATAAATATTATGCAAAATCGACTCGTAATGCTATTAAAACGTTAAGATTATCTGATTCTAAAGATGAAGCATCAGCATTATTACCAAAAGTAAGTTCGATGATTGATAAGTTAGCTAAAACTAACATTATTCACAAGAATAAAGCTGCTAATCTTAAATCAAGCCTTACTAAGCACGTAAATGCTTTATAAATAATATTCTATATAAGAATTTAAGAGCCTTTCATTGCGAAAGGCTTTTTTTTTATGACAGAATTTAAAAAACTCAACATAACAGACTGGGCATTAGGCGATAGACCTAGAGAAAAACTTATTTCTAAAGGAATATCTTCATTAAGTGATGCTGAATTAATGGCAATTCTTATTGGTTCTGGTAATAAAAATGAAACTGCAGTTGACTTGTCAAAAAGGATTCTGAATGAAAATAATAACAATCTTAACGAATTAGCAAAACTTTCGTTAAATGATTTAGAAAAATACAAAGGAATTGGCGAAGCAAAAGCAATTACCATAATTGCGGCTCTTGAATTAGGTAGAAGGCGTAATTTTAACGAAGCTATTGAACGAAAGAAAATTACATCAAGCAGAGATGCTTTTGAAATTTTTAGTCCAATAATTTCAGATTTACCCTACGAAGAATTTTGGATACTTTTACTAAATAGGTCTAATAAAATAATCGATAAAATTCGTATAAGCTCTGGCGGAATTACAGGAACAATTGCAGATATCAGAATAATCTTAAAAGAAGCTATTTTGAAGAACTCAATAGGAATAATTATTTGCCATAACCATCCATCAGGTAATATAGAACCTAGTGCTAGAGATATTGAACTTACAAAAAAAATAAAGAGTGCTGCCGAAATAATGGATATTGCAGTTTTAGATCATGTTATAATTGCCGAAAATACGTTTTACAGCTTTGCAGATGAAGGAGATTTATAGTTTATCACTACTAACCGACTAAATTCTTGTTAATCCTCTACGAGGAAAAAGTGAATTTCTATTATGTTGTTTTATTGTCATTTAAGCTCTACGAGCTATTCACCGTAGGTGATTTATGTCAATAAAATTAAAACTACCCCAAAAACCAAAATTACCTCGTAGAGGTTTAACTATTAAATAGTTCCAAGAAAATTAAAATTTTAGTCGGTCAGTAGTGATAGTTTATCAATAATATATTGTGAATAATTTATTTTCGTCATCAATATTCAAGGGTATATAATGATTACCTTGCCAAAAATTTAATTAGAGTTTGTCCATAATGTCCGACTATCACATATGCTGGCTCAAACACTCAACGAGCGTTTGCCCTGTTATTCTCGACCTTCAAATCAGTCATGTGCTGAAGCATACTCCTGATTTTCAGTTTATTGAAGTCTTGAGCTCGAACATTATGACTCAAACTCTTGACTTTATAAACAGACACTAATTAATGCCTAAAAGATTCACACTTTCTATTGTTTTATTAGTTATTACTGCAATTATTTTTGCTTTTTCTTTTAAAAAATTCGATTATTCAAGAGCAAAAAATATGAATGTTTGCAAGTCTTTGAAGGGGGAAGTGCTTGTTTATTATATTTTTGTTGATACTAAAACTACAACACCTTGGACACAATTCGATATTCAATCAACAAATGATTCAATAAATGTTGCTTTAAAATGGATTAGAGAAAAAGCACGTGAAAAAAATATTGAATTAAAAATTAAAAGCGACTATTATATCGGACCAGAATTTTCAACAATTAAAAAAGACTTGACCGAAAAATCTGTTGAAACTACAATTCAAACACCAAATCTAAAGACTGGCTTAGAAAACCTAAATAAATGGGCTGATTTTATTGCAAAAAAAACTGGTGAAACATTCGATTTAACACAAAAAGACGGAATACCGGACATTAAAAATCCGAAAAATAAAGAAAGATTAGTCGCATATTTAAGAGATGAATATAAGGTTGAAAGCGTTGCTCTTCTATATTTAGTAAACAATTATTACAAAACAGATATTTCAGTTTATGTAAATTCGTTTGATACTGATAATATTGAATTTGCAGTTGTAAGTTATAAATATCCATCAGCAATTGCACATAGCATTTTGAATCTTTTTGGAGCAGCCGATTTGTATGAATCGCCATATCGAAGAAACGAAAAAAACATAACATTTGCAGAACAGGAATTTCCGAACGACATAATGCAAGACCCGTATGCAAAAAATATATTTAACTTAACAATTAGTCCTTTCACCGAATATCTTATTGGCTGGAACGACTCTCTTGATTCAAAATACTCTGATTTACTTTACGATAAGGGAATTAAGTTGAAATAAGATTGTAATTTATTTAAACATCTTCCGGCTCCATGTGAATATGAATTTCGCATTTTTCTACAATTTTAAGAATTTCTTGTTCTGCTTTATGCGATATTTCGTGAGCTTCTTGAATACTCAATCCGGCATCAACATGAATATTTACCTCAACAAAAGTGTATGCTCCTGATGTACGTATTTTTATATCATGAAATTGAGAAATTTCTTTAATTTGCTTCATCGCTGTTTCAATTTTTTCATATAAACTACTTGGTGCTTTATCTAGTAAAACATCAATAGCTTTTTTTCCTAATTTATAAGAAACATATATCACTATCATCGCTACAGCAAGAGCAGCAATTGAATCTGCATAATAAAATCCAAAATTTGCAGCAATAAGACCTATTAATACTACAACAGAACTCCAAATGTCTGTTGAAAAATGCAAAGCATCTGCCTCAAGTGCTTGACTATTATATTTTTTGGCAACTCTACTTAATGCTCTTGAGCGTGTAAAATCTATTATTATTGAACTAACAACAACTATATAACTCCATATTGTAACTTCGATATGAACATTTCCAGAAATCAATCTTGATACAGCTTCATAAATTATCCAAACGCAAGTGATTAACAATAAAATCGTTTCAAGAAAGGCTGATAGATTTTCAATCTTTCCATGACCATAATGATGATCCTTATCAGCTGGTTTATCTGAAACTCTTACTGAAAAATATGTAATTAATGCCGCAATTAAATCTAAGCCCGAATGAAGGGCTTCTGATAAAATTCCTAAACTTCCTGTAATAAAACCAATAATTAATTTGAATCCTGTTAAAAAAACCGCTGCAACAACAGAAGATAGGGCTACATTGCTTTTTTCTTTTTCCACGAGAAATAGATTTTTTACAAAATTACAAAATTAAACTTAATAGCTAAATCCTTTTTTAAGTTATAATCTTTTTAATTTATTCCCATTATAAGAACTAATAGAACATAAGAGTAATAAAACTATTGAAAATTACACAAATGTAAGTACAAAATGTTTACAAAATATTAATCACCTTATGATGATTTATAAAAAAGTATTACATTTGAAATAATGTTTAATAAAAACTGTACATGTTCAATTATATGTGGAAATATTGTGCGGTTTTTCCGATGTTATAAAAAAGTTGGCGGTAATTATAAAAAACGGCTCTGGCATCTTGAAAATATAGTATAAACTCAAAAATATTAAAATGTATTTGTATCCCAAAGATTTAGTAAACGTGATTAAACAATCATGGACTAAAACAAAGTATCATAAGGATGAGAAAATTGCCCCACTACCATCTGATGATATTTTACAAACAATTATTGAGGTATGCTATCATGCAAGTTTTTTGACTGAAGAATCAAGAAAAATAGGGTTTAGAGTGGTTCTGGAAAATGTTGATAGCTTAAAAAATCTAAGAAATGAGTTTTCACTTATAAAGTTTTCAGAAAGACGAAAATTCAGTATAAGTGAGATAATGAGATTGGCTCCTGCTACTGATTTGCAAAAAATGTTTATAGGTATTGAGCAAGTTGGCAATGAACTTGAAATTTGGGGTATTCTTGATATTTCATCTTCTTGGTGGGATTTTACTCACGGAGAATCTAGTAGTGGTTTTCCTCCTCCAAATTGTTTTTCTGTATCAGCTATTGAGCCTGGGAACTTGACTATTTCAAGAGGAATGATGAATATTCTTAGTCTTAGAAATGGTAAAATGGAAAGACCTCTTTCTGGTGTATTCTATAATGGACCTATCTCTGATTTTTTCAAGTTATCTTACAAACAGTTTTATGATGAAATCTGCAAGGAGTTAAAGGTTAAAAAATATGATTCTGATGGTCATGACAATGATTATCCTTATAGAGTATTCGTTGATTTTATTGATAGGATAATATTTAATATTCGAAATAAACATCATGGTGGAGCAATTTTATTTGTTAAGGATGATTTGAATCTAACCGACATTAGACTAACTGATAGAGTAAATGTTAAATACGGCAGTGTTTATGATAAATCTTGGAATCTTCTTAAAAAAGATTTAATTCTTCATAGAAAATACTATGATTTATATTTTTCTTTTGAGAAAAAACCGATTAATGACAAATCTTTTAGGGAGCTTAGCCATATAGACTCTGAGATTGAGGATAATAAAAGAGCTATAAAGGATTCTATCAAATTAATTTCATCTTTATCTGGAGTTGATGGAGCAATAATAATGACTGATAAATTAAGATTATTGTGTTTTGGAGGTGAAGTTAAGGTTGATTCTCCCACTTTAAAGGAAATTAAACGAGCAGAAAATATTTCCGGAGAAAAAGGTAGTAACATACCAATTGAATCCTTTGGAACAAGACATAGGTCAGCATTTAGATTTTGTTCTAGTTATGAGGATGCAATGGCAATTGTTATTTCACAAGATGGTGGAGTTAAGGCTGTGAAACGAGTTGGTTCTGAATTGATTCTATGGCCAGATATTAATACTGGAAATTTTGGAATGTAAAAATAACTACCGCCAACCCGCGGTAAACGTAATAAGGGCTAAATTGCTATATTTGAATTATGAATAAGAAAGAAACGACATACGGAAATGAGAGTGCGGAGCTTCGAAACCCTTACTACGTCTACCGCCACCGTTACCATGCATTAAAAAAAAAGATTCTGCGCAAGATGAAGTAATCAGAAAAATATGTTTTGTATTTTTGAGACAAATTGAATATAATGAATAACTCAAATATCGAAATTTATCAATCTCAGGATGGACATACAGAGGTACAAGTAAAATTTGAAAACGAAACTGTCTGGCTATCTCAAAAACAAATAGCTCAATTATTTGACAAAGATACTGATACGATTGGGCTTCATTTACGAAACATTTATAAATCAGGCGAATTAGCTGAAATTTCAACTACCGAGGATTCCTCGGTAGTTCAACTTGAAGGGAAAAGAAAAGTAACCCGAAGTATAAAGCTTTACAATCTTGATGCTATTATTTCTGTTGGATTTAGGGTAAACTCAAAACGAGGTATTCAATTTAGAATATGGGCGAATCAAATATTAAAGGAATACTTAATAAAAGGTTATACACTTAATGAAAAAAAACTAAATGAACAAAATGAACAATTAAAAGAACTTCAAAACTCTGTTAAAATTCTGGGGAATGCATTGACCTTTAAAACCTTGTCAAGTGATGAAAGCATTGGGTTAATAAAAATAATTTCTGAATATGCCTATGCACTGGACATATTAGACCAATATGATTATCAAAGCCTTGAAATTACTGATACATCAGGCAAAGAGACGTATCAATTGACTTATAATGAGGCAATAAATCAAATTTTATTGGCAAAAAAAACTCATGGAAACAGCGAACTATTTGGACACGAAAAAGACAAATCATTTCAAAGTTCTGTTGCTACAATTTATCAGACTTTTGGTGGAGTTGATTTATATCCCAGTATTGAAGAAAAGGCAGCAAACCTTTTATACTTTATTACAAAGAATCATTCCTTTTCAGACGGAAATAAAAGAATTGCTGCATTTTTGTTTTTATATTTCTTGGAACGGAACGGTATTCTTTTTGACCAAAACGGAAATAAAAGAATCGCGGACAATACATTAGTCGCTTTGACATTAATGATAGCTGTAAGCAAACCCGAAGAAAAAGATACAATGACAAAAGTGATTGTAAATCTAATAAACAAGAGAAATTAACGCATGGTAACACACGCTATAGCCAATAAAGGTTTCAGTGGCTTGCGAAGTTCATCACACGCATCAAGTTTTGTTTCGGTTGATAGGTTCGTAGCTCCGAAATCCTTTACTGGCCATAGCGTCAACGTTGTAAACCATTTTAAAAAGACCCACGACAACAATGGAATCTAGATTATATCCGACATGGGAACAATTAGAAACACAGCATAATCCATTGACTGTTGGTGAGAGATCATTATTACAATTCCTTGATAACTATCTGCCGAAAGATAATAACTGGAAAAAAGGACAAGAACTTGAAGATTACAATGGGTGGTTAATTTTTGCACAACCATTTCTAAATGGAACAAGACCAGATATAATAATTTTTAATCCCCAAGTAGGCATTGTTATATATGAAGTTAAGGACTGGAATTTAGATAATTATGAATGGGTTAAAGGTGATGGACTTTATGTTAGTGATGGCAAAGGTTCTTATCCAGTAAAAAGCCCAATTGACCAAGTTGATCACTATAAAGAAAAATTGATTGGACAACTCGTTCCTAAGATTGGAGAGATAATTGATAAAAATGAAAAAAATTATGGATTGATTAAAACTGGTGTTTATTTCCACAAAGCAAAGACTAAAGAATGCCAGGAGAAATTAGGTGCAAAAATCAAGGATTTCAAATACTTTCCATTTTTTGGCAATGATTGCTTAATTCAAAATCGCATAAAAGAAATAGTTCCAGACATCAATATAACAAAGAGTAAGTTTTGGGATAAACAATGGAATAATGAGATTTTATTTTGGCTTATTCCCCCATTTCACAGTATTGAGCAAGGAACAATTCTAAATTTAAGAGGAAATCAAGTTAAAATTGCAGAACCCCAAAGTGGTCATTATAGAATTAGAGGGGTTGCAGGAAGTGGAAAAACACAAGCACTTGCTTATAGGGCTGGAAAGTTAGCTTCTCAACAATTTAACGTTTTAGTAATTTCATTTAACATTACTTTATGGCATTATGTAAAAGACATGATTGCTCGTTCACCGTTTCCATTTAGTTGGGGTAAATTTACTTTCACACATTTTCATGGGTTTTGTGAGGATAGATTAAATGAATTTGAGCAAAAATGGCCTAAATCGCCAAAAAAAGAGGATTATGGAGATAATGCAGAATATGAAAAAGCAGTTGAGTATTTTTTTAAAGTAACAGTTCCAAATGCGGTCATCGAAGCTATTAATGGGAAAAATTATCAAAAATATGACGCAATCTTAATAGATGAGGGTCAAGACTATCATTATGAATGGTATGTACTGCTAAATAAATACTTCCTTTCAACAAGAGATGAAGTATTAATAGTTTGTGATAAAAGACAGAATATATTTGAACGAGAATTAGATTGGTTAGATAAACGAGTAACAAAAGATGGTCTTGATAAGTTCAAGGAGGCATATATTGATTTGACAGTTACTTTTAGACTTCCAAAAAAAGTTGCAATAATGTCAAATGAGTTTAGTGTTGAGTTTAATCTGAATCAAGAATTGAAAGTCGGGAAATTAGAGGATAATCCTGTATTATGGCATTCACATCATATAGTTTGGTTAAACATTGAAGAATCTGAATGGCAAGATTACGTTTACAACTCATTTTTGAGATTAAAAAAGGAGAATTATAGTCCTTCAGATATGGTGATTTTATTACCAAGTCATAAACTTGGAAAAATTGCAGTTGATTTGTTTAGAGAAAAGAAAGTTGAAATTAATCATGTTTTTGAGGAAGATTCTGAGGCAAGATATCACCCTCATAAAAAAGCCTTTTGGATGGGTGATGGTAGATTGAAAATGTCAACTATTCACAGTTTCAAAGGTTGGGAATTGTTGAATATTGTTTTATTTATTCCGTCAAGAGCGCCAGAAAGTAATAAGAAACTTGATGCTATAGTTTATACTGCAATAACTAGGACAAGAGAAAACGTGATAATTTTAAATTCAAATGTCAGATATAATAAATTTGGTGAGAAATTTCCTAAAAAATGGCATGAACAATAAAAAACGGTTTACAACACGCGGTATAGTTAATTGCCGGTGCAGTGCGTATTCGAGCGGCACAGCTCGTATCAAAAGTAATTGTAACTTGATAGGAAAGTGCTTCGAAATCGGCAACAAAAACATACCGCCAAAACGTTACCGCCAAGTGTAGATACCAACTCAAAATAGAAAGTATCCCATTGTGAAAGGACTAAAAAGAAAAATATTGACAAAAAAGTAAATCAGACATACGAGCGAAAATGTGGTAAAGAATTTATGATTATAAAATAAGTTTGTAATTTTGAGAATGGATAATTTTGAAGAATATATTCGACAAGGAGAGCCAAACAAAGCAGAAAAAGCAAAAGTTTGGA
>MEND01000022.1:14825-16130 GCA_001768975.1 Bacteroidetes bacterium GWA2_31_9
AAATGTTGAGCGAACAAACTTTTACTTTTTCGCCAGCAGAATACTTGTCAATTCATCGCAGATTATTCAAGGACATTTACAAATTCGCAGGTAAAATCCGCAATTACAACATCACTAAAAAAGAATGGGTGCTGAATGGCGAAACGGTTTTGTATGCAACCGCCGATAGTTTAAAAGATACATTGGAATACGATTTTGAGCAGGAAAAAAAGTTTAACTACAAAGGATTAAGCGAACAGGAAATCATAGAACACATTGCTCATTTCATATCTTACTTATGGCAAATCCACATTTTTGGTGAAGGTAACACACGAGCAACAGCCATTTTCTTAATCAAATATTTGCGGAAACTAGGTTTTAAAAACATAAACAACGATTTGTTTGCTAAAAATTCTTGGTATTTCCGTAACGCACTTGTGAGAGCCAACTACGAAGACTTATCAAAAGGCATTCACAAGACAAAAAAGTTTTTGATATGCTTTCTTTCAAACTTATTGCTCAAAGAAAACTACTCGCTCAAAAACCGAGAAATGCACATTAAGTTTGTTGAGCCTATAGTTGGACATGTAAATACACAAAATGACCTTCTGAAAAAAGATTCGGAGAAAAGTTCGGAGAAAAATAAAAAAGGTTCGGAGAAAAGTTCGGAGAAAATTATGCGATTGGTAAAAACAAATGCTCAAATTACCATTAAAGAATTATCAGAACAACTAAAAATATCAACAAGAGCAATAGAAAAAAACATTTCAAAACTTAAAACAGAAAACCGTATTGAGCGCGTAGGAAGTGACAAAGGCGGTCGTTGGAAAATTATAGAAAAGTAGAACAACCAACGCATTTGCAAGTACATTGCCAAAGCCTGTCTTGTCCTAAAATAGGTTTACACATAAAAGTGTAAAAATGGACAAAAAAAGTAAACTAATTTCAGGACTAAAAAAATAATAAAATAGTACAAAAGCCGAACAAGTATTTTACTGAATCGGAACAGTATCAAATCATTTTTTATGCAAGAACATCAAATAAAAATGGAAAAAGATTCACAGAGTGGAGTGGTTACTGAACAAGGTTGAAGTGTCGAAGGTAAATCAGAACCTAATATAAACATAAGCACATGAAAACACAATTAATTATTCTAATTATTCTGATAACAAACATATCGTTTGGGCAGAGCATTTCCAAAAACTTGCTTGATAGTTCCGATTGCTCAATGACTTATCTAACTACAATTGAAAATTTCAATGTTTGGCTTCATAATTCAAGCGGTGCAATTATTTATAGAGCAAAATTCGCTGTTGATGCCGATGG
>MEND01000022.1:16188-16485 GCA_001768975.1 Bacteroidetes bacterium GWA2_31_9
GATTTTTTATTCGCACTGCATCACGCGCTTTACTTCTTGCGCCATTTACATTTGCCATAAAAACGCTTGCCAGAATAGCAATTATTGCGAAAGAGACCAACAACTCTGGGAGTGTAAAACCGCCATTTTGAAATCTGCGTAGTATCATACTTTATATGGTATCATGATATCATATAAAGATGCTAAATATTAATCATTTCCTGACATGAAAAAGGAATTAAAGAGTGGATTTACGCTTATCGAAATATTGGTATCAGTAGCGATTATGATAACGCTCGCCGCGGCAGTTATGTTTTT
>MEND01000023.1:0-8599 GCA_001768975.1 Bacteroidetes bacterium GWA2_31_9
TACTGTTAAATTGCCACTTGTTGCGGAGCCTGAAAAAGCTATTGTTACCGAATTTGTTGTTCCTGTTATGGTTGCTCCTGTTCCGCTATATGTCCATGTGTAACTTGTTGCTCCTGTGATTGCTCCTACGCTGTAAGCTACTCCCGATGCACCTTGACAAACAGATGATGTGCCTGAAATTGTACCAGCATCATCGGGTAACGTACAACCAGAATTTGGAGTCCAGCTCCAAGCAGTAGTATTTGAAGTTGACTGATTACATATTGAGTAAAAACCTTCAGTTCCATCAGAATTTTCAATACCTATAGTTCCAGAATTATTTATTGTCAAACCATTTGATTTTAGATGCACTTCAATAATATTTGATGTTTCAAACAATTTTATTTGAGAATTAACATAAAAATTACAAGGACCTGATTGATGTCTAAAATTAATCCAACTTACTATGAAAATTCTATTTGGGGTTGATCCTGTTGTAGTATAACGCCATTTTACAGTTGGAGAACAAGTAGTTTGATAAAACAAATTATCCCAGTAAGAAGCAATACAGTTATTTGGAACAATAGGGTCTGGGAAACACTGATTAGAATTAGATGTGGAAGTTGACCCAAAAACCAATAATCCATTAGTATTAATATAACAACTAGAATAATCATTCCCAAAATATGTAAATGTAAATGGTATTGCTATGTTAGTACCATTATCATCGCTTGAAGCTAATGGAACGTTTGTTCCAGTAACAGAAATATCAGCCCAAGAATAAGTAGTTGAATTCTGAATATAACTCTGACTATAAGTTTTAATAAAAACTATAAAAAATAATATTATAATTAATAAAAATTGTTTCATTCAGTGTATTTTTAAATATTTTTTATAAAATTAATTTTTAAACTAAATAAAAAAAATGCTTTATAACGATAGGCTATACATTTTTTTTAGTAGCTTCAAAATAAAGTATAACTAATTATTTAAGTCTTAATCAAAACAATATTATTTTATAATAATTTTTTTGTAATACTGTTTGTTATCAGAGGTTCCAATAATTAAATAAATGCCCGAAGGAAGATCGTTTCTTGGATCAATAGCAAATACTGAATGCTGATTTTCCTCAACTATATATACTTTACTAAACATTTCAACTCCTAAAACATTTCGAACAACTACTAAAACCTCATTTTGTAAAGGAATACTATTAAAATCAACATAAATAGTTTGATTATTTGAAACAGGATTTGGGTAAATATTAAATTTACTATCATCAAAATCAATACTACTAACAGCTACCCAATCAGAATAAGTAAATTTTCCATCGAAGTCTGTTTGTTTTAATCTATAATATGACGTACATGCAAAAGGCTTTTGATCAACAGTGTAATATTTCCTTATTTCATTCGAGTTTCCAGCACCTTTTATATTTTCAATATTTAATATATCTTCAAAATCTAATGTCTTTTGAATAGTAAAGAAATCATTATTAATTTCAGCAGAAGTAATCCATGAAATATTAACAACTTCATTATTTCTAATTGCATTAAACGATATCAACTCAATAGGCAAAGCCCCCATACTTGCACCAGTAATTTCACTAAAAGAAGTAACTCCAGTCCATGTTAATGTATTAGTTGCTATATCTGTTGTTGTATTATTTCTTGACCATGCACCACCAGAAAATTTTGCAGCATATATTATACCTTCTGTTCCAACAACATCTGACAAGTCTGAAGCATAGGTATAAACTAAATCATAGTTAGGACTTGCAATTCCAGATGAAGTTAGATTCCAATATCTGCTTATATGCGAATAGGCAACATCTAAACTTGGATGAACAGCATCTCTAACATTTATAAATATTTTTGGCGTAGCCAAAGTACCACCTTGTAATGTGAAAGTTAAGGGACTATATTCGTCAACATCTCCAATATGGAAATTAATAGCGGCAGCTGGAGCAGCTGAAAATTGTTTCTCTATTAACCCTGACCCATCAGCTTGTATATAGGAAGTAGTTAATCCTCCCCAAGAAATTGATGCAGTAGATAACAATATCAAATTACGAGTACCAATATCTAACATCCCTTGTGATAATAGAATATCTGTAGTAATAGTAACATTTTGAGATATAAGTAATTTACCAGTAGCTTTGTCAACCTCTATACTATTAAATGTTTGAGAATTTGAAATTGTTTGGTCAGCTGTTCCATCAAAAATTACAGTTCCACCTTGATATAAAAATGAATTTGAATTTGACCAATTACCAGCTAAGTTAATTGTGAAATCAGCTCCGGTTACATCAAGAGTTGAACCAGCACTTATTACTAAATTTCCATCAATGTTTGTACTTCCAGCTAAAGATTTTACTCCTATTCCAGAAATAGTCAAATTATAATAATCTACATTAGATACTGTTTGGTCGTCATTTTTTTCATATTCTACTGTACCAGTATTTGCTGTAAATGTTCCATTGTTTGTTATAGTAGTATTATCTAATGATAATTTATAAGTCCCTAAAACTAACTCGCCTCCTAAATTAATTGTAACTGAGCCAACGGTATGATCCATTCTTAAAGTTACAATATGACCATTATCAATTATTGCCTCTTCTAATGTAATAGGAACTGTTCCTAAAAGCCAAGTATTAACATCATCAAAGAAACCAGTGTTTTGTGAAATATTTCTACCTTGAACTAATATAAATCTATTATCATTTGTAATATCTACATTATATGCTTCCCAAACAGTACCTCCTAAATTAGTCATGGGGTAAATCTTTCTACCAGTAGCAAAAACTCCATCATTATCTGTATCAACAACTATCATATAAGAATTGCCAGCATCTATAGCTGGAAGAGTCGCAGCTTCTAATGTCATTGTTATAGTTCCAATTTCATTTTTTTCATCAAATCTATATACGCGATCTAATCGTTTTGTTCCAGAAGCAGTTGGCAAATCAAAAGTAAATGGATCATCTCTCCATGTTGTAATATCTCCTGCATCGTGACCCATCAATAAATAATCTAAATCGCCAAAACTATTTGCATTTGAAATCTTTATTAAACCTCTTCCTTGAGCAGCATTATGATATTCTGTTGAGTTATCTCTCCCGATACCAATAACTTCATTTCCATAAGGTATATCATAAGCAAATAAATCATTAGATATTGTAAGGTTATATTTTGCTGCTAGATAATTTTCAACAATTTTTCTTTGTGCATTATTTAATGTTGTTTTATATTGAATTAGTTCAGCAATGTCAATACTTGCACTATTTCCATTAACAAAACCTATTCGAGGTACATCAGGCATAGAAGTAATAAAATTAGTGTTAGCTATTCCTCCTCTGTAAGTTCCATTTTCATATATTTTTTTTCCATAAACTGCACTAAAAACTCCTGTTAAAAGAATTGGGACATTAAATTGTGTATTAAGTGTGGTTGCCATACTATTACCCGTAGCCCAATTTGCATTAGGTCCAAATCGTAAATCGGGAGAATCTGTAGGTCTATCGTACCATTCTAAATTAACAAATTGATTTGCTACATTCGTTGGAGAGCCAAAAATTGGAACTCTTCTTCCATTTGTATTATCATTTCTAGAAGCAACTGCAAAAACAGAATAAGTTGAATTAATTACAAAATTACCTGGATAATCTAAATAATCTCCATTAGCATATATAAATCTAATAACTGGTTTTGAATTAATAACATTATTATAAAACTGTGGGCTAGCAGCTGTGGAAGCGTCATTTCCAGCTCCAGAAAAATCAGTCCAAGCTGTAATATTTGTTCCATCAACTGGAATTGCAGGAGTTGTTGTTCCATTGTCTGCTAAAAACCAAAGTTTATTAAATGTTGCATCACCAACTCCACCTGGGCCTGTAATTCCAATATTATCATCATCAATTATAGTGTAAGTATGGGTTGTAATAGCACCTAAAGTAGCATTAGTTGGGCTTGAAATTGTAATAATAACTGTTTCATCTAACTCAATCGAGTTATCGTTTACAATTGTAAAGCTAATATTCGCCGATAAAGAATTTGCAGGAATTGTTAATGTAGCATTACTAAATGTATAATCTGTACCTGAACCACTTGCAGTGCCTCCAATTACTTGGAAAAATACCGAAGTAGCAGCTCCTGATAATTGTGATAAAGTTACTGATATATTAATTGTTGTACTACCTCCTTCAGAACTACTTGAAGTAGCTGAAGAAAATGCAATTGTAGGAGAATTATCATTATCAATAATTGTATAAGTATAAACTGAATTTGTTCCAAGTCCTGAATTTGTTGGAGAACTTAGGGTAATAATCACAGTTTCATTTACTTCATCAATTAAATCATCTATAACACCTAATAATAATGTTGTAGTTAAATCTCCAGGATTAATTGTTGCTATTCCAGAAATTAATGAGTAATCAGAACCACCGGTTGCTGTTCCTGATATTGTATAAATTACAGTTGTAGGTGCAACACTTGTATTATTTATTTGAATTGTTATAGAAGGAGTTAAGCTTTCATCAGCAGATGCACCAGTTGAGGCAAATTGTATTAGTCGAGCAAAATCGTCATCTATAATTGTAAAAGTATGTAATGAATTAATCCCAATTGCAACTGGAGCAGTTGCTGATGTTAAATTTATAGAAAATGTTTCATTTGATTCAGCATTCACATCGTTTATTATAATTGGCTGAATTAATGCACTACTTGAACCTGCTGTTATAATTACACTTCCAGGAGAACCTAGAGTAAAATCAACACCTCCTGATGTAGCAGTAATTCCAGAAACATTGTAATTTACAGTAATATCACTTGTTGCTAAGTAATTTAAATTTATTTGAATATTGGCTGGAGAAGAAGCCTCATTTCCTGTTGAACTAGCTAATGAAAACTCTACTTTAGGTGTTATATAACCAATAGACATATAATAACCATTAGGAACTGAGATATTATTTACATCATATGTACCTCCACCTAAATCATTCATTTCATTTATTACTGCATTGGCTGTAAAGTCACCATCCGCATCGGTTATTAAAACACACTTCGTACCTGCTGGAATGGCAATTCCACCATTAATTCCATAAGCAGTAATTGTAACTGTTCCAACATTTCCAGTTTGAGTAAACCTCCAAATACGACCTAATCTACTTACATCTGTAGGAACATTCAATGTTGCAGGATAAGAAGTAATATCGCCATTATCGTGACCCCAAAGTAAATAATCGCCATTGTCAAGACTTGAAGCAGATGATACTTTTATCATTCCTGTTCCTCTAGCAGTTGTATGAAAATTGGTTGCATCATCTTTTCCAATACCAGCTACTTCATTACCATGAGTTAAATCATAGCTATATTTATCACTTGAAATACTTAATCCATATTTTGCTGCTAAATAACTATTTACAATATTCAGTTGTGCAGTATTAAGTTGAGCAGTATAAATTATTACTTCAGAAATATTAGAATTTGAATAAGTATTTTGTGTACGACCAAGATAAGGTGTTCCATTCCAATTAGTAATATTAGATGTTGATGCTACAACTGTTCCTAAAGTCATAATGCCTCCATTTTCATACAATTTCTTTCCTGTACTACTACTATGGGTTGTAGAAAATAAAGTAAAAGTATTAAGCGATGTGTTTATTAATGTGCCATTTACAACTTGTGCACCTGTGTTTCGAGTTTGAGTATTAAATCTATTATCTGAAGTCCATCCAAGTCTGATATAACGTCCATTTTGATTTGTGGCAAGATTATCTCCAAGTATTGCATTATATTGAGTACTACTTGATCTTGAAGCCACAGCAAACAATGTATAGTTTGTATTTTCTAAAAATGTAACTCCATTTGGATAGGTCATAAAACGACTAATTCCATTGAAACTTAATGCAGGTTTTCCATTAACCGCAGAAGCAACAAAAAGTGGCTGATTTGCTATTAAAGCTTGAGTAGCATGATAGGCATTTCCTGATTGATCATCAAATTGTGAAACAGGATTTCCATCACCTGGAGAAACTATTCCATCAGCACAATACCAAATTTTATTATTATTTAAATCGCCAACACCACCAGGTCCTGTAATACCAAAGTTGTCGTCATCTATAATTGAAAAAGTAATTGAACTATATGCTCCAATTGTACAACCCGATGGTAATGAAATTGTAATTATTATTGTTTCGCTTGTTTCAACAATAGCATCATCAACAATCACTAAAGGAATAGTTGTTGTTAATGAGCCTGCAAGTATTGTTGCTGTACCAGAAGCTAAGGTATAATCTGTACCTAATCCAGTAGCTGTTCCTCCTGTAACAGTATAAATTACAGTAATATCCTGCCCCGAAGTAGCACTTGAAGTTAATTCAATATTTGGATTAGCAACTGCTTCTGAGCCTGTAGATGAATTAACTGTAAACTGAATTACAGGCAAATCATCATTATCAATTATAGTATAAGTATGATCTTGAACTGTACCTAAAATTGCAGGAGCAGAAGGTCCAGCAATATTTATTATTATTGTTTCATTAGGTTCGTCAATTAAATCATTTATTATAGTAATTGGGATATTTGCAGTAGTTTGACCTGCTAATATTGTAGCCACACCAACAATAGGATCATAATCGGTACTTGCACCTGTAGCTGTACCTCCAGTTACTGAATAATTAACTGTAATATCACTACCAAATACTGAATTCATTGATATTACTAAATTAACAGATGTAAAGCTCTCATCAGCTGACGATATATCATTCAGAAACTCAACTACTAAATTATTTGCTATATTATTAATAGTAAAAGTATGTGGATTTATTGAACCTAAACCAACTCCATTGTCTGCTCCAGTTAATGTAATTATAAAGTCTTCATTTGGCTCAGGATTAATTACATCATAAATAATTACTGGTTGAATAGTTGCTGTTGTAGTAAATGCATTAATTATCACATTGCCATTTGATAATGTATAATCTACTCCGCTTCCACTTGCTGTTCCATCGGCAACAGTATAACTAACTGTAATATCTGTTTGTGGAATAAAATTTAACGAAACAGTAATACTTGCTGGGGAAATATCTTCATCTCCATTTGAAGAAGCAACAATAAACTCTACTTGAGGAGTAAAGCAAATAATTGTAAAATATTTATCTCCACCAATAGCAACATTTAAAGCTTCATAATATGAACCATTATCTGTTAATTCATAAACAGATTGGTCTCCTGTGGTGGTAAAATCATTATCCGTTGAAAGTATTATTCCAAACTTAACATAAGCACCAAGACCCAATCCATCCAAAGTTACTTTATCAATAGAGATGCTAATATTCCCTACAGATCCTGTCTCATCAAATTGCCAAACCCTAGCCATTTTTCGATAACCAACTGGAACTCCTACTCCATCACCATCCCAGGAAACAGCAGAATTATTATTACCAAGTAATAAAAAGTCATTATCATCGAGACTACTTGCATTCGATATCTTAACAATTCCTCTCCCTTGTGCCGCAGTATGTGTATTTGTTGAGTTAACCCTACCAATTCCAATAACCCCATTAGGATAAGTAACATCATTAGCATATTTATCATTTGCGGCTAAAGCAATATTGTATTTAGATGATAAATAATTATCAACTATTATTCGCTGTGCAGAATTTAAAGCAATATGATAAACTATAATTTCTCCAATATCCATATTATATCCTGTACCATTATACATAGCTATTTGAGGCGAAATTAATGGATCGTCTAAAGGTGTTGTACTAGCATTAGTTGCCATAAGTACACTATTCTGATATAAGCTTTTACCACTTGACAAATTAAAAATACCATTAAAAATTACATTTGTAGTAGCTCCAACAGCTCCAGCAACAGTAGCAGCATTAGCAGCTGGATCACCAAAATAAATAGTAGCAGTATTTGACCAACCAAAGCGAATATCGCCATAAGCTGTATTTGAACCACCAATAATATATCTATCTGCATTTGCAGCTTTTCTTGCTGCTGTAAATATTGAATAAGAACTACCTCCTATACTTGAAGCAGGTGCGGCATAAGATATATCTAAATAATCATCTGCTCCTGCATTGGAAAAAGTTATTACAGATTTATTATTAAAAGTGCCTGATACAGCATTATAAGTAGGCTCTGTTCCAGCTAATGAAGTTGCGTCATTTCCATTTCCACTAATATCTGCCCAAGTAGCTACAGTTGCAGGTCCAGCATAATTACTGGCATCTAACCAAACACTTAGGTTTTCTGTTTTGCCAACTCCTCCTGGTCCAACGAAGCCAATATCATCATTATCAATTATTGAGAAAGTATGTTGAGTTATCACGCCTAATACTGCCCCAACAGGAGCAGAAATGTCTATTATAACTGTCTCTGTTGTTTCGATTAAAATATCATCATTTATAATTAAACTTATATTTGCTGAACTTGAACCTGCAGGGATTATTAACACACCATCAGCTAATGAATAATCCATTCCAGAACCCGATGCAGTACCAGCTCCTAAAGAATAAATTACTGTCACGTCCTGACCAGAAATTGTTGATAAATTTACTTGTATTGTAACTGGAGTTGTTCCTTCAGATCCAATACAACTAGATAGA
>MEND01000023.1:8610-17904 GCA_001768975.1 Bacteroidetes bacterium GWA2_31_9
TCATTTGATTCATCAATTAAATCATTTATAATAGGTAGTGTGATAACCTCTGTTAAATTATTTGCTAATATTTCTACAGTTCCATTTACTAACGTATAATCACTTCCATCAGAAGCTGTTCCAGTTAATGTATAATCAACAAATGTAGAAACTAACGCATCTATTTCATTTATTTCAATAGTAATAGTGTATGGCGAAAAACTTTCATCTCCAGATGCTCCTGTGGAACTAAATTGAATTTGCCTAGCTTGATCATTATCATTTATAGTAAATGTATGAATATTATTTACACCTAATTGAACTCCACCGGATGCACTATTTAATGTTATTGTAAAATCTTCATCATTTTCAGCATCAACATCGTCATATAAAAAAGGATTTATAGTAGTAATTGTTGTTCCATAATCAATTGTAACGAAGCCAGCAGCTAAAGTATAATCAACACCTCCACCCACAGCTGAACCGTCTGCTGATGAGAAATTTATATTAACATTAGTTTGAGGAATATAATTTAATGAAACTTCAATATCTGGATAGTTAATATTTTCATATCCAGTTGAAGAAACCAAAGTAAACTGTACTTTGGGGATTATATTTGCAAATGCAACATAATAACCATCAGGCACAAGTACATTTATTGCCTTATAATATCCTGGTTCATCAGCTACCATTTCATAAAAAGTAGCCCCATTTGCAAAAGTTCCATCTTGGTCAACCATAACTACACGTGTTGTATATCCTACAGCTGGTGCATTTAACGTTGAGGCATCTAGGTTTATACTAATTGTTCCAACATCGCCTCCACTATGGTCGAATCTCCAAACTCTTCCTAATCTCTCACAATCAGATGGCACATCGGTTGTTTCCCAATTTGTACTTCCTCCATTATGTCCAAATAATAAAAACTCACTATCGTTTAAATCGCTTGCATTTTGAACTAACAATAAACCTGTTCCTTTGGCTGCAGTATGCATATCTATTGAGCTTGTTCTTCCTATACCTGCAACTTCACTTCCATGAAAATCCTGATATGCATATTTATCTGTTGCAGGTGTAATACCATATTTAGCTCCCAAATAATTCTCAACAATTAAACGTTGAGTTGTATTCATTTCTGCATTATATTGAATTATTTCAGCAATATCAACATCGTAATAACTATTAACATATCTTCCAATATATGGGTTCGGATAATCAGCTAAAGGAGTTGTTAATGTCAATGAAGTATTTGTATTTCCATCATCATCAAATATTGTTCTACCTGTAGATACATTCATTAATCCAGAAAAAATTCCAAAATCACTAACCACATTTGATGTCGTAAGAAGAAGTTGGTTAGCACCTTGTGTTTGACTGAATCTGAAATTATTTGTAGCATTATTATTTATCCATCCAAAATTTAAATTAAAATTTGCTGTTGCATCCGAACCTCCCAAAATAAATTGGGCATTTCCATTTACAACTCTTCTAGCAGCTACTGTAAAAAGACCATAAGACCCTCCAATAATATCGGAAATTCCATCTGTTTCTTCAAGATAATCTGCAAGACCATCAAATCTCAATATTGGTCTATTATTTAAGCCATTTAATATAAATACTGGATCGTCTGAAACACCAATAGCATTACTATAATTATTGAGATTTTCAGATTGATCATTCCATGAAGAAACTAATCCTCCGTCTATTGAAGTTGAGGTTCCTGCATCGGCTCTTAACCATAAACTATTTGTTGTATTATCTCCAACTCCTCCAGGTCCGGTATAACCCCAGTTATCATTATCAAATATAGAATAAGTGTGTGTATTATATGTTCCAATTGTGGCACCATTTGCACTTGATAAAGTAATTATTATGCTTTCCGAATATTCAATATTATTATCATCTATTACAATTGGATTTATGTTCATAGTAGATGCACCGGTTGGAATAATAATAACTCCATCACCTAATGTAAAATCAACACCACCATTTGTAGCAGTACCAGCTACAGTAAAACTAACTTCAATTTCTGAACCTGAAATTGTTGATAAATTTATCTCAATTGAAGGATTACTTACGCTTTCAGAACCTGACGAAGTTGTATATGTAAATTCAACAACAGGTTCAACATCATTATCTAATAATGAATAAGTATAAACTGTATTAGTTCCAAGATTTACATCTACTGAAGGATTACTAAGAGTAACGATAATTGATTCAGTATTTTCATGCAAAATATCATCTGTAATATCAATTGTTATTAAAGCAGTTGTTGCTCCAGCTAATACTACTATGGGTGAAGCTGTAGAAATCACGTAATCAATTCCATCAGAAGCAGTTCCTGTAACTGTAAAGTCAGCAGATGTAGGATTGCCTGTACCTCCTGTAATCTGTACAGTGATTACTAATGGAGAAAAACCTTCATCTCCAATATTGGAAATTGAAGCAAATTCAATTTTTTTCGGCAAATCATTGTCTGAAATAGTATAAGTATATACCTGATTAGTCCCTAAAACAGCAGGAGCTACAGGATTACTTAATGTTACTTCTATTGTTTCAGAATTTTCAATTATGCCGTCATCAATTATACCAATATTAAAAAAACCTGTACTTTGACCAGACGCAATTTCAACAGTTCCACTAACAAGACTAAAATCTAATACTGGGTCAGCATCGCCTCCTGTAACTGAATAGTCAACATAAGAGTAATAGTTAGAAATATAGTTTAATTTAACAGATACAGCAACAGGTGTAGTACTTTCAATACCAGAGCCTGAAGTAACAGTAAAATCTATTTTAGGAGTTATTCTTCCGAAAGTAAAATAATATCCATCAGGTATAGTAACAGATGTCGCTTGCCAAGTCTGACCAAAACCATCAGGATCAAAACAATCAATCATTTCATAAATTATTGCTCCTTCAGAAAAATTACCATCTGCATCAACCATTATTACTATAGGTTTATTTATATCATAAGAAGCATGTGGAGTAGTTGCATCAAAAGCATTAATTTCTGTTCCAGCAATTCCTGAGTATAAATAAATATTAACAGTTCCAACATCTCCAGTTTGGTCAACCCTCCATTCTCTATTAATTCTCTCTACATCGGCAGGAGCTTCACTGGTTGAAAGAGCAGTAGTTACAGAGCTTCCGTCATGTCCAAATAGAAAATAATCATTAATATCTAAACTTGATGCATTAGCAACTTTTATAATTCCAGAGCCTTTAGCTACTGTGTGCATGTCGTTTGTATTGCTTCTTCCTATTCCAGCAACCTCATTAGGATGTTGTGAACCATAAGCGTATCTGTTATTTACAACATTAATTCCATATTTTGCTCCAAGATAAGACTCTACAATAGTTTTTTGTGCTGTTGACAAGGCTCTTTCATAAATAATAAATTCTGAAAAATCAATTGCATAATATGTATTTATTCTTCGTCCAATATATGGAGTTGGGTATAATGAAAGAGGTGTAGTATTTGTACTTTGTGCTATTTGAGATCCATTTTCATATAAAAAATGACCAGCAGAAGAATTATAAAGTCCTGTAAATATCCCATATTGATAAGCAGCAGTTGTATATACTGGAGTTCCTGTTATTGCAGTTCCTCTTTGTGACAATCTAAATTGCAATGGACTTAAATTACTAAAACCCATAAAAAGCTCTTCATTATTATTGCTCGAAGAACCTCCAAAAAAATAATTTGTAGGATTAGTTGCATCAACTCTTCTGGCACCAGCCATTAATACTGTATATGAGCTATTAATAAGTTCATCTAAACCGTCTCCTCCAGAATCAATAAATAAAAAGTCATTATTTCCATCGAAACGAATTGCAGGTTTACTATTAATCACATTTGTTTTAAAAAGCGGTTGATTTCCAGCTTGAATGGCAGAATTTGTGTTTCCTGATTGATCTGTCCATGATGCAAGAAAATCTCCATCAACTGTTGTAGATGTTCCATTATCAGCTCTAAGCCATAATGTGTTTGTACTAACATCACCAACTCCTCCTGGCCCTTTCCATCCAAAATAATCATCATCATAGATTGTGTAAGTATATGAACTAAGAGAACCTAGTGTTGCTCCATTTGCTCCTGTAAAATTAATCGTAATAGTTTTATCAACTTCAACATTAAAATCATTAACAACAGTAAATGGAATATTTGCAAATTGTTCTCCTGCTGGAATTGTTAAAACCCCTGTTGCCAATCCTAAATAGTCAACACCACCTCCAACTGCAGATCCAGCTACTGTATAATTTATTGTAATATCTTTGCCCGATAACTCAGAAATCATAAGTCCAGCATTTTGATTTGGGTCATTTTCAACAGACGCATAACTTGACACAAAGAAATTCACCTCTGGTTGTACATCATTATCTGTAATTGAATAAGTATAAATATAGTTTGACCCAATACAAACATCTGTTCCTAAAACATTGGATAAAGAAATTATTATGGTTTCAGTATTTTCATTTAATAAATCTTCTGTTATGTTAATTACTAATTGTTCTGTAATAGTACCTGTTGTAAATTCAAGAGTTCCACTTGCTAAGTTATGATCTGTTCCGCCTCCAACTGCAGTTCCAGTAACAGTATAATCTACAAATGTTGATGCGGGATCGTCAGCACTCAAATCGACAATAATATTAACAGGAGTAACACTTTCATCATTACTTGAATTTGACCCAATAAAATTTATTTCCCTTGATTTATCACTTGAAAATATAGTATATGTATGAATATTATTTGTTCCAACTATAATTGTTGGAGTAGCAGGTGAAGTTAGAGTAATTGTAAAATCTTCATCATCTTCTGGAATTATGTCGTCACATATAATTAAGGCAATACTAGATGTTGTTGTTCCTGCAATAATATCATCTGAACCAGTTACATCGTCAAAATCATTAGAACATAAAGCTCCTTCTGTTGCAGTACCACTAGCAGTAGTATAGTCAAAAGTAACAATAGTTGCAGGAATATAATTTAAAGACACTTCAATAATAGGTGCTGTAACACTTTCCAATCCTCCTGAGTTAGCTAAAGTAAATTGAAATTTTGGTCTTACTTCTGCAATTGTTACAAAACTTCCTGATGGAACAGTAACTCCTACGGCTTTATACTCGCCTGCAACAACTATTTCTGCTTCATATAACTTTGCACCAGAAGAAAAAGTTCCATCATCATCAACCATCACAACATACTTATTATTAGCATCTAAAGCAGGAACAATACTACCAACTTGAGTAGTATAAAAAGTAATATCAACAGTTCCAACATCTCCTGTCATATCTACTCTCCATTCTCTGTCAATTCTTTTTACATCTACATTAGGAACATCTGTGGTTGACCAAGCTCCAGCTATAGTGGCATTATCATGTCCAAACATAAAATATTCGCCATCATCTAAATCGCTAGGATTATTAACTTGCATAATTCCAGTGCCTTTTGAGTCTGTATGAAAATTACTTGTAGCAAAATCATCCTGACCAATTCCTGCCAATTCATTCGGATGTGATGCTTCAAAGGCAAACATATCATTGTTAATAGTAATATTATATTTAGCAGCTAAATAATTTTCTATTATTCTAATTTGGGTTGTATTTAATTCGGAGTTATAAATAATCATTTCTGCTATATCTCCAAACAAGCGAGTAGTTCTATGTTGACCAATATATGGATTAGCAAAAGAAATAATTGATTGAGTATTTGTATTTGAGTTTAATAAAGAGCTATTTTGGAAAATACTATGACCAGCAGAACTAAAGTGACCAGAAAAACATCCAAATGTATTTAAGTCCGAACCGCTACTTCCACTTATTAAAGCACCCCAAATATTATTATTATTTTGACTTAACCATAATCGAGTTGTAGTATTACCATATCCAAATACTAAGGCTCTATTTGCATTATTAGAAGAACCTCCAATAAAATAATTAGTGGCTACTAAATCGCCTTTAGTTCCAACTGTAAAAATACTATAATAATTACCAATTTAATCACCCTCAATACCTGCATCAAGATTCATAAAATCATTAGTACCATCGAATCTAACAATAGGTTTGCCATTTATTATTCCAGACTTATATTTTGGTTGATTTATTCCGACAGGAATAGTCGCATGTCTATTATTTCCTGATTGATCATCCCATTGAATTAATAAATCATCATCAACTGTTGTTGAAGTTCCGACATCGGACTTTAACCAAAGTCTGTTATCAAGTGACGAACCTACCCCCCCCGGACCAGTCTGAGCAAATGTTAATGTACTTATTAACATACTTATTATAACTAAAATTCTACTCATTTTTCTTACAAATTATAAATACTATTACCTCTCTTGTACGAAGAAACTAATCATTTGTTTTAATAATTTAAACAAATTTTAAATCCTCAGCAATATAACAATTTTAAAAGGGAACATAAAACAATAAGACGTAATTGTCATCATTTTCAAATATGATATTTATCAATTATTCGATGTTGTATTTTTTTAATTTTTATTAATTAACTACAATCTGAATCTTTTTTTTACAAAAATAATACATAGATTTTGAATTTCAGTTGTACTTTATCAAAACATTAATACATCTAAACAAAATAATATCAAAATTATAGCAAAGAAATTTGTAAAATCTTTTATATATTTATCTTTGCGTTTCGTATTATGTAACTTTAAAACATTTGTTTACGTAAAAGAATTTAAAATTTTTATTATGAAATATATATCCTATCTACTGTTAATTAGCTTTTTTTCAATAGCTTTAACAGATGCACAAACTCTATATTGGGTTGGTGGTAGCGGAAATTGGAACGACCAAAATCATTGGTCTTTACAATCGGGAGGCAATGGTGGCACATTAATTCCTAATAAGGATATTGATGTGGTGTTTGATGATAATTCTATTAATTCTATTAGTCTTAAAATTTGCTTAACTGAAACCGTTAACTGCAATAGTATTTTTATAGAAACAAATAAGAATTTAAAATTTACTGAATTGTTTAAAGTTAATTGTAAAAATTTATATTCTGATAATGTTATTTATCAAAACTTTATTGATTTTGAAAATTTTACTAAGTACTCTAAATTAATTGAGAATAATGTTGATAAAACAGCCTTTACTATTTCTGAAACCCATACAAACACGTGTAATGGACTATGTAATGGCACAATTACTATTAACATAGCTGGGGTAACACCTCAAACTTACCCAGTTATTTTAAAACTTTATAATTCATTATTATGCCCATTTGCTACTCCATGCCAAACAGCTACAATTGATAATATTTCTACTTTTTTCCCCTTTACATTTGATAATATATGTGGATCAGGTCAAGCATATAGTGTAAGAGCAACTGACAATGAAGGATCTATTAAAACAATTAATAACATAGGAATTGTTGACTCAAGTCCAATGACAATACTTGAAGACAATATTAGTGCTCCATCCTGCTCTTACACATGTGATGGAATTATTGAAATAATTGCTATTGATAATGCGTCTTACCCTGTTACTTATAATTGGTCAAACGCAGATAACACAGAAACAGCTAATGATTTATGTGCTAATGTAAGTTATATTGTAACTCTAACTGATGACAACAATTGTACTACTGAAATTACTTATAATCCACTTGTTGGTCCAGATGAAATTATTTTAACTATGGGTTTTATAGATGTTACTTGTAATGGCTTTTGCAATGGAACTGCTAATGTCGTTGCATCTGGTGGCACAACTCCATATTCTTATCTTTGGGATGATGGTGGAAGTAGTACATCCGACAATTTATCTGCATTATGTGCTGGAATTTACACTGTAACAGTCACTGACGCACAAGGTTGCGAAAAAATAGGCTCAGTAACAATCTCTGAACCTGCCGCATCATTAACTATTGTTGATATTGTAGTTAGTAATGTTCAACCTTGCTTTGGCGATGCCAATGGCTCTATAACATTTACAATTACAGGTGGTACAACACCTTATAGTTATGACTATGGTGCTGGTCAAGTTGTTGGAACAACAATAAATGGTTTAAGCGGAGGAACTTACAATGTTACAATAACTGATGCAAATGAATGTACTGCAATAGCTAATGGAGTTGTAGTTGGTGAACCTGCCGTACACGGTATTTCAATTACAGATCAAACAAATATTTTATGTAACGGCGATTGCAATGGAACAGCCACCTCTGAAATGTTTGGTGGTACAACACCATATACCTATTTATGGGACGACCTCAGCACACAAACTTCTGGCATGGCAATTAATTTATGTGCAGGAGTTTATAATGTAATTGGAACTGATGCTGTTGGTTGTACTGCAACTACTTCTGTAACGATAACTGAACCTTCTATAATTGATTTAGTATTAAGCTCTACCGACCCAACTTGTAATGGAAATTGCGATGGAACTGCTGGAGTAGTAGTATCTGGAGGAACTACTCCATATACTTACAGTTGGTGTAATACTACAACAAATCCTAATGTTATAGGACTTTGTGCCCAAGTATGTGGAATAACTGTTACCGATGCAAATGGTTGTCCTAAAATTGATGCCGTTACTATTACCGATCCTCCTGTTTTCGGAATTACAATGTCGCAAACCAATGTAACATGCTTTGGTGCTTGTGATGGTGATGCCACTGCTACACCAACTGGTGGAAATCCTCCTTACACTTATGCTTGGAGTTGTGGAGGTCAAATAACTCAAACAGCCAATAATTTATGTGCAGGAATTTGCACAGTTACTGTAACAGACAACAATGGTGCTGGCTGTCAGTCTATTGCTTCAGTAACTATTACGCAACCAACAGCAGTAACTGCTAATATAACCAGTCAAACCAATGTAACATGTAATGGTGGTATAGATGGCTCAGCCACTGTAACAGCAAGCGGTGGTTCTGGTGGATATACTTATAATTGGTCGCCAAACGGATTTACTGGCGACGGTACTGTTACATATTCAAATCTATCGGCAGGAATTTATACTGTTAATATATCAGATGGATCTGGCTGTCCTGCAACAACAATACCATCGGTTACAATTACCGAGCCTACAGCTGTAACCGCATCAATAACTGCACAAACTAATGTAACATGTAATGGTGGTACTGATGGTTCAGCCACAGTTACAGCAGGTGGTGGTTCTGGTGGATTTACTTATGACTGGTCGCCAAACGGATTTATTGGTGACGGTACTGTTACTTATTCTACTTTATCTGTAGGAATTTATACAGTTGTTGTTTCTGATGGATCTGGCTGTCCCGCAACAACAATACCATCGGTTACAATTACCGAACCAACAGCTGTA
>MEND01000023.1:17966-18749 GCA_001768975.1 Bacteroidetes bacterium GWA2_31_9
TGGCTGTCCAGCAACAACAATACCATCGGTTACAATTACCGAACCTACAGCTGTAACCGCATCAATAACGGCACAAACTAATGTAACCTGTAATGGTGATTCAGATGGTTCTGCCACAGTTACAGCTGGAGGTGGTTCTGGAGGTTATACTTATAATTGGTCACCAAATGGTTTTACAGGTGACGGAACTGTTACTTATTCTAATCTATCAGCAGGAATTTATACTGTTGTTGTTTCTGATGGGTCTGGTTGTCTGGCAACAACAACCCCATCGGTTACTATTACTGAACCAACAGCAGTAACAGCTTCAATAACAGCTCAAACAAATGTATCATGTAATGGTGGAATAGATGGTTCAGCCACTGTAACTGCCGGAGGTGGTTCTGGTGGATATACTTATGACTGGTCGCCAAACGGATTTATTGGTGACGGTACTGTTACTTATTCTACTTTATCCGCAGGTATTTATACTGTTGTTGTTTCTGATGGGTCTGGATGTCCAGCAACAACAACGCCATCAGTAACAATTACAGAACCTACAGCTGTAACCGCCTCAATAACTGCACAAACTAATGTAACATGTAATGGCGGTACAGATGGTTCAGCCACAGTAACTGCAGTAGGTGGTTCAGGAGGTTATACCTATAATTGGTCACCAAATGGATTTACTGGTGATGGTACAGTTACTTATTCAAATCTATCAGTAGGAATTTATACTGTTGTTGTTTCTGATGGATCTGGCTGTCCCGCAACAACAATACCATCGGTTACAATTACCGAACC
>MEND01000024.1 GCA_001768975.1 Bacteroidetes bacterium GWA2_31_9
TGGAGTAAATTACCCTAATAGTTCTGATAAAATTTTGGGAGAAAAAGGAAACTTAGGTGGCGATATTTTTATTCACGGTTCGTGTGTTACAATAGGCTGTATGCCAATTACTGACGAACTTATAAAAGAGCTTTATATTCTTGCCGTTGAAGCTAAAAATAATGGCCAACAGGATATTCCAGTTTTTATTTTCCCTGCAAAACTAACTGACGAAAATTATAACAAACTCAAGCCAAAATACAGCGAAAAATCTTTAGTAATGCTTTTAGAGAATCTTAAAACAGGCTATGATTATTTTCAAAGCAAGAAAACATTACCAAAAATTTCAGTAAATACAAACGGCTCATATTCTATAAAATAGATGTCAAAAATATTTTTAATATTATTACTTATTTCATTTTCAACATTCTATTCTTGCAAGAAATGCAAAAATTGTAAAACAGTTATGACAAATACCGAAACCGGAGCAGTTTTATCAGAAACCAAATCTGAACAATATTGCGATGAAGACCTACAGGACATTGAAAATGAAAAACCTGTTACTTATGGAAATGAGAGAACCGAGACTGTTTGTGAATGATTTATTGTTTGATCAATCTAGCTTTAGTAATTTTTCTTAAATCAAACCTAGCTATTGTAAGTTATAAATAATATTTATAGCTTTATAGAAATAAAAAAATATGAAAAATATAATTATTTTATTAGTTGCTTTATTATCATTTGAAACTACAAACTCCAATCCTATTTTTGTAGCTCCATCACCTATTTTGAATGAATTATATTTTAATGGAAATAATTGGGAAATGGAACTTATTTTCCATAATTATGCTTATTTTTATATTGATAATCTTGATAGTATCAGAATAATTACATCAACTGATACTGCTATGCTGAAAACTACTATAAGTTTACAATTTGAACAAATAGTTGTAATAACACAAGATAGCCTTATGTCGAACTTATTTATTAATATCAATGGCGATATTATTAGATTTCAGCATTTTAATAATGGATGGGGAGATTTAGTTGACCCTGTAGTATTTGGAAATTTTAATAATGGAATCAACAATTCGTATGTTAATGCTCCAAAAACAGGTCAAGGATTGGCAATGATAAATATTGGGGGCGATTATAATCCTGAATGTTTTCTAATACTTGAAAATAATCATACCATAGGGTTTCCAAACGACAATTATACAAATGGAATTTTCTCAGGTAGGATAGTTGACTTAAGTCATAATCCCATTTGTAAAAAATCACTCATTCATTGTAAAATGAACTTTTATAATGATTTTCATACAGAATCTAGTGTCCCTGAGAATTTTATCTATCCATTTTATACTGATACTAATGGAATTTTTTATCAATCAAATTTTTATACTCGGAACTTTACAGTTAAACTTTTAATAGATAGTTTATGGCTTTTTGACACTTCATTTGCAGTAACTATAGAACCTGACTCTATTAATTATTATGAATTTTTAATTGATACTAACCAACTTATTTTTGTTAATGTTGAAAGGTTTCCAAAAAATACAAATTTTTCATTAACAGCTTTTCCAAATCCATCAAAAAATGAAACTACAATCTCTTTTGAATTGCCATCAAATAATCTTTTTGCAAAAGCTCTTATAAAAATATACAATTCAAATGGAGAGATTGTAAGTATTTTGCCAGTAGAAACAAATACTTCACAAAACAAATATTCAGTAAAATGGGAAAGTTTAAACTATAACTTAACTACATCTGGAATTTATTATTATATCTTGGAATTAGACGGGCAAAATGTTGCCACAAATAAAATTATTATTTCTAAATGAGATTTTTAAGTTTATTGATTTTTATATATGTATTCTTTACTTCACTTATTGTACATTCTCAAAACCTTCAATTTTACCGTGAAGATTTAACTTTTGAAATAAAAGACGGTTTCTTCTATGTTGACGGTATTTATAATTTTTGTAATAAAGGAGACAAAGAAATTAAACAGATTTTATTTTATCCATTTCCAAAAGATAGCATTTACGGGAATATTGATTCAATTATTGCTATAGACTTGAATTCAAAGTCAATAAATATAATTTCAAATAAAACAGAAATAGGTTTTTATTTTAAAATTGAGCTTAATTCTTATGGTGTTGGAAAATACAAAATTTCTTACCGACAAAAATTATTAAAAAATAAAGCAGAATATATTTTATTAACAACACAAAAATGGGATAAACCATTTGACAGTGCTAACTATAAGTTAATAACTCCTGCAAAAATGATAATGAAGTCTATTTCTTACGAGCCTGATAGCATTAAACAAATTAATGATAATGCAATTTATTTCTGGTATAAAAAAGATTTTATGCCATATCAGAATATGATATTTTGTTTTGAAATATAGATTTTTAAAAAATACTTGATGTTAACATCATTTAGCCTTCAAAAAATCCCCATCGAAGCTCAATGGCAATAACGATTTTACATTTTCAAGCAAGAAAATTTTTGATTTTCCGATAAGTATAACTCTAATTGGAGATTGATATCTAATTTCAGATTCTAAAAGTACCTGACGACACGAGCCACATGGAGGAATTGGAACGTCAACAAAATCATTATTTGTATATGCAGCAATAGCAATTGTTAATGGCTTTGCTTCAGGAAATTTTGAATTTGCATAAAACATTGCAACTCTTTCGGCACATAATCCCGATGGGTAAGCAGCATTTTCCTGATTTGTTCCACTAACAATTTCATCATTATCTAATTGAATTGAAGCACTTACGCTAAATTTTGAATAAGGAGAATATGAGTGGTTAATATTTGCTTTGGCAATTTTGATTAAATCGCAATCTTGCTTATTAAATTCTGACTCAGAATCAAATTCAAGAACTTTTGTAACAATTTCTTTTTGTATCATGAAAAAGTTTTTAACAATTGGCTAAAAAATATTTACAATCAAAGTACAAATATACAATACTATTCGATTTTTCATACATTTGTTACAAAAGTAGCCAAAGGCAAAATTTAACGTGATGGGAATATTAGAAAAAAATTGAATTATTGAAAAGAATTAACTTTGTTAACTAATTATCGAATTTGTTACGTTGTGAACATAATATTGGTAAAAAAAAATAGGCAATTAGTTGCAGACAAAAGTCCGTAGGACTGTAATATTGGTAGAAAATAAAATAATACCCCAAACAAAAGTCCCAGAGGGACGTAATATTAATAATGGCAAATACTAATAAGCGATTATTTCGTACCTACGGCACTAAAAAGAGGTTGTGTGGAATTTCAAGCTACCAATATTTTGTCCCTCTGGGACATTATAAAAAATTAACTAACACCTGAAAAAAACTTAGAATAAAAGCATAATACTATGAACAAGTTATATTTATTTTTTGCCTTCTTGATTTTTATTAATCTATCAACTTTTGCTCAAAAATCTGACTCTAAGATTTCGAGAGAAGATTATTTAAAAACCTATAAAGACATTGCAATTGCAGAGATGAAACGCTCTGGAATACCTGCCAGCATTACTCTTTCGCAAGGAATGTTAGAGTCAGATAATGGAAACAGCTCATTAGCAAAAAAAGCAAAAAATCATTTTGGTATTAAATGCCATAATTCTTGGGAAGGCGAAAAATTTATTCAAGACGATGACACAAAAGACGAATGTTTCAGAAAATATAAAAACGATGAAGAATCGTTTAAAGACCATACTGACTTTTTAGTCAATGGAAGCAGATACAAGTTTTTATTTGACTCAAAATCTGTTGACTATAAAGAATGGGCAGAGGGACTTAAAAAAGCTGGATATGCAACAAATCCAAAATATCCTGAAATGTTGATTAAAATCATTGAAGACAACGAATTATATAAATTTGATGATAAAGATGCTGCTAAAAACATCCAACTTGCTAATATTGACAATGTTTACTTAAGCTCAGGAAACCGAGAAATTTTTCTTACTAATCGTATTAAATGTATAAAAGTGCGACAAGGTGATACATTTTTTAAAATATCTAAAGAACTTGATATTATGCTTTGGCAATTGTACAAATACAACGATTTAGATAAAGATTCGAAATTAAGCATTGGACAAACTCTATATATTCAACCAAAACGCTCAAAGGCAGAAGCAAAATTTGAAACCCACACGGTTGCTCAAGGCGAAACAATGCAAACAATATCACAGCTTTATGGTGTTAAATTGAAAAAACTATACAAAAAGAATAATTTAGCTGTTGGTGCTGAAATTAAGGTTGGTGATGTTGTTAATTTGAGAAGTAGGAAAATGTAATATCTTTTAAAACCATGATAAAAATATTACTTATTTGCACATTTGCTTTATTTACTTATTATATAGCTATGTGTGAATATATTGTCTTTCCTCATACTATTTCTGACACGAGAAATACTACAGAAAAAAGCATCAATCAAGATAATTCTTATTTACTTGCTTTTCTCCCACCACAAGAAAAAAAGGAGGAGAAAAAAGAAGAGTCTCTAGATGGTCCGCCACCAAAAGATCCTCTTTTACAAAATCTTTTAGATAGCTTAGAAGCATCTGATGCTTATTATGCTTATGCACAACACTTAAGAAAAATAGAAAATAAATATGATGATGCTCTTCTCTATTATAAGAAATCCTTATCTATAGCTAAAAAGAATCATAATATAGAACAAGAGTTTGAAATTACTTTTTCTATAGGAGCCACTTGGAAAAACAAAGGAAAACCAGAAAAAGCGCTAGAAATATACAAGGAATTAGAAAAAATGGCACTTACTCATAATATAAATCCTATAGAACTCTATAATAATATAGCTATTGTCTATGAAACACTCCAAAAACCAGAAGATGCAAAAGAATATTATAAAAAAGCTCTCAAACTCTCAGAAGAAACAAATGATGAATATAATGTCGCTGTAACTCTTATTAATTTAGGAAGTCTAGAACTCAATTCAGGAAATTTAGAAGATGCCTTAGATTATTCTCAAACAGCTCTTAAATATTTTGAATCGATTAATCATGAGATTTATATTGCCATGTGTAATAACAATATAGGAAATGTATTAATACAAAAAGGGAAATATCAAGAAAGTCTCCCCTATTTATTAAAATCTTTAAATATTTTCCAAGAAAGTAGTGATAATTATTCTTTAGCATTAATATATAATAATATTGGAAGAGTTTATATGGCATTAGATAATTATCCACTTGCATTAGACTATTTAGAAAAAGCACTGAATTATGCAAGACAAGTAAAATCTCCAAATCTTTTCTCCTTAATTTATGAAAACTTCTCCATCATTTATGAACAAACTAACAACACAGAACAAGCTTTCCAATTCTATAAACTCTTTAAAGCTTATAATGATACCGTTAAAGATGTAGAACGAATAAAAATTGTAGAAGAAGCAGAGAAGAAAGAACTCAAAGCTAAAACAGCAACTTTACAAAAAGATAACGAACTCCAAGAAGAACGTATTGCAAAGCAAAAGTTCATGAATAAAATCATTACCGGAGGAATAGGATTCCTCGGAATATTTACCTTCTTCCTTGTAAAATCTCTTATAAACAGAAGAAAAATGAACAAAATTCTTTCTCAACAAAAGAAAGAATTAGAACATAAGGACAAAGAAACAACCGATAGTATTACCTACGCAAAACGTATCCAAGAAGCTCTTCTCTGGTTAGAAAAAGAACTTATGGAAGAAGAACTTCCAAACAATTTCCGTCTCTACCAACCAAAAGATATTGTCTCTGGAGATTTTTATTGGATGCATAAAAAAGACAAAAAACTTATGTTCACTGCAGCAGATTGTACCGGACATGGTGTTCCTGGAGCTTTTGTTACCATGCTTGGAATATCTTCTCTTTACGACATCGTAAAACAAGAAAATTGTCCTTCTACTGCAAGTGGTATTTTAGATAAACTTCGATCAAAAATAATAAATGTTCTCTCTCAAACTGGAAAAGAAGGAGAGCAAAAAGATGGAATGGATATGTCTTTTGGAATATTAGATACTGAAACAAAAGTTCTTGAATATGCTGGAGCAAATAACCCTCTTTATATCATAAGAAATGGAGAACTTATTGAATATAAAGCCGATAAAATGCCTATCGGTATCTATGGAGGAAAAGAAAATACTCCTTTTACTAATCATACTATTCAATTAGAAAAAGGAGATAGTTTATATATGTTTTCTGATGGATATGTAGACCAATTTGGAGGATCAGATGGAAAGAAGTTTAAATCAAAACACTTTAAGGAACTCCTTCTTTCTATCCAAGATAAACCTATGGAAGAACAAAAAGAAATCCTTCTCAAGAAACATCTTGCTTGGAAACAAGAATGGGCAAATGTTTTACAATCACGAGGAAAAGAAAATACTCCAAATACTTTCCAAAAGATTGTTACTTCTCTCAGGGATATCTTTAAAAAGACAGTAGATACAGTCAAACATAAGGAAAAAGCAGAACAAACAGATGATATTGTCGTTCTTGGTATGAAAATGTAAAAAATAATGCTTTGAAAAAATTAAAGAAATTATCTCAATATCTTCCTAGCAAAAGCAACTGTAAAATACGACATCATAAAAACGCCAAAGAAACCTTCAAAAGAGGCAACTAAACGCAATATTCCAACAGGGCAACAATCTCCATATCCAACAGTAAGAAAAGTAATTGCACTATAATAAAATGTAGCTAAAACATTATCAAAGAAACTTAAATCTGCTGGAATACAACTTATTGATGTTTCTACAAAACGAGGAAGAATTAAATGAATCAAGCTAAAGATAAAAAAAGTTGTAAATAAGCTTGTTAGAACCCTTGCTGGTGAAGTTGCATACAAACCTACTTTATCAAACATCAGCCATTTAAATCCATAAATTGGATAATGAATAAATGCTTTTGCTTTATTTGATTTAAGAGCTTCCTCTAGCTCTGCCTTTTGCTCAAAACGCTTAAATTCTATATAAGCCAAATCTTCTTGATAGTATTGCCCAATTCCTCCAAAATTTTCTTTTAAAATTCTGAATTGTTCTGCTTTATCACGAAGTGTTGTATGCGAAAGTGTTGAAATTGTATCATAAACTATGTTTTTAAACCAGTCAATATCAATTCGACCTAAAAGCCTCATTCCGCTTATGTTTATATGCTTTATTTTAACATCAAAATCGTAAGGTAAAAAGTCGATAATATCTCTTACAATAGTATCTGACAAATCTAAATAACTACATTGTGCTAATCTAAAATCGAAATAATTATCTAAATGACAGGAATTTAGCAAAAGTGTATGAAGTTTTGAATTATTAAATGAAACATTTCCAACACCAAAATCAATCCCTTCAAAAATTAAATCACTCTCTTCAAATTCGAGTAAGTCGAATCCCTTAAAGCCTGCACCAAATTCAGTCTTTTTGAACGACATTTTACCTTTAGATAAAGAACTTCCTTCAAACGAAACTTCACCACTACCAAAAACAGCACGATTAAAGTTTATCTTTCCTTTTCCAAATTCTACCTTTCTAAAATCTACTTTTCCGTTTTGAAATTCGGTTCTCTCGAAAGAAATATCACCACTTCCAAATTTTGCAAAATGAAAATCGATCTTTCCATTTCCAAATCGAGCAATTTTAAAGGATACATTTCCCTTGTTAAAATTGGTATTTATAAACGAAATATCACCATCGCCAAACTCGGTATTTACAAAAATAAGTTCTCCCTCTCCAAAGTCAACATATTGAAAATCCTTAACTCCTAACCCAAAAACAGAATTTTTATAAGTCACTTCGCCAACTCCAAAGGTCGAGTTTTTAAAATCTACATTTCCATTATTAAAAAAGCAATAACTAAAATCGGCCTCACTATCGCCAAAATCGCAATTAGAAAAATCGACAGCTCCATTAATAAATTGAGAATGTTTGAACGACATTCTGTTTTCTCCAAAATGTGCAAATGAAAAATCGTTTAATAACTGGGATTCAAAAATAGAATGTTCGGCTTGTAAATTATTAATCTTTACAATTGAATCTTTTTCAAGATTTCTGGATTTCCGATAAGCAGAAAGCATGAAATTCTCTACATAACAATGATTCAAATTAATTTCCTCATTATTATCAATTAACTTAAAAATATCCTCTGTATCTACATATCCAAGCTCACGAAAGGCAAGCTCTTTTTTATTTTCATCAAAAAACGATATTGAGGCTGTATTCTCAAAAACTCTTCCATCCTCAGTTACAAACTGATTACTTCGAATTTTAACTTTATAGCTGAAAAAATTTGTTACCATCGATTATTGAGTTATTTCTTCAAACATATATCAAATTTAGCTATTTGCAAAATATTGAAAAGCTATATTTTTTGAATTTTATATGTTTAATTGTACTTTAGTCAAAATTTTAAACATGCAACAACTATTGCTAAAAAAGACAATCTAAAAATTTAGACAGAGTTTATCCCGATTTATCGGGAATTACAGGATTAGCAAGATAAAACCTGTAAATCTTGTAAATCCTGTCGAAAAAATAATTAACCCTGTGAGATAAGGAACGAGCATAAAATGAAGAAATTATCTAACAGGGTAAATCAGTGTCTAATAAAAAAATATAAATAAATGAAAATTGCTGAAATTTTTAACGATAAAACACTTAAATCGAAAGCATTAACTGAATTTCTAGCTGTAAGTATTCAACAAAAAGCTTTTGACATTCCTGAGCTTTTGACTTTTGCGGAGACTAGTATTGATACGAAAAAAGCCACTTGCATTGAGGCTATTGAATTTGTTACCAAAACAAATCCTGAAGTTTTACAAAAAGAATCTCTTAAAAGAATCTTGAATTATATAGAAGAAAAAGCTCCTCGAATAAAATGGGAATCAGCAAGAGTCGTAGGAAACACAATTCATTTATATCCAGAATTAATTACTGAGGCAACTGGCAAACTCTTAAACAATATCGAAAAACAAGGAACCGTTGTCAGATGGGCTACTGCTTATGCACTTTCAGAAATTATTAAACTAAAAACTAAATTTAATTCCAACTTAATTCCTGTAATTGAACAAATTATCAACAACGAGGAAAAAAACAGCATTAAAAAGATTTATTTAGCAGCCTTGAAAAAAGTAAAATAGGAATAAAAGGTATATGGTTAGAAAGGGAATAAGGGGCTAAAGGTATAAGGTTATTAAGGTATAAAGGTATAAGGTTATAAGGCATTAACGAGTTTTCTCCCTATTACCCATATACCCAATACCCATATACCAATTTACCCATATACCCATATACCAAATTACCCAATACCCATATACCAATTTACCCAATACCCAATACCCAATACCCATATACCAATTTACCCATATACCCAATACCAAATACCCAATACCCCCATACCTCTAATCCCTATACCTCTTAACCATTTA
>MEND01000025.1 GCA_001768975.1 Bacteroidetes bacterium GWA2_31_9
GCTTTAAGAGTAATTTCATCAATGCCCGATTGGAATCCAGGCGAAAATGATGGAACAAAAGTAACAGCTAAAATGAGTCTTCCTATTAACTTTAAGCTTCAGTAAAAAGTAAACGAATTGTTATTCTCAAAGAAAAAGCCAGATTTGCAATTTTAGCAAAGTCTGGCTTTTTCAAAAAATGAAAACCTAAGAACTCATTAATCCTTTTTCGCTTTTAATTCCATTACAATAGCCCCAATGCACATTAAAACCAATAATGCTGAACTGGCAAATGAAATAGTTTCTCCTGTCGCATAAGCACTTGGCTCGAACTTAAATTCCACCGTGTGTTCTCCTGCTGGGATTTTCATTGCTCTTAATACATAATTTGCTCTGAAATGTTCAATAGCTTTACCATCAATATAGGAATTCCAGCCTTTTCCACTATTATAATAGATTTCTGAAAAAGCAGTAAGTTGTTCAATAGAAGATTTTGATTTATATGTCAAATGATTTGGTTTATAATCAGTTAAAGAAATTATTGCAGTACTATCTATTTTTGGAACAAAACCTTTTACTTTGTTTTCAAATCGTTTATCAACAATTAACGTTTCTGCCGGATTGAAGTTATCTAACGCAACAATTTCAGAATCTGCATTTTCGACAAGTTTATAATTACTAACAAACCACGCATTTCCGAGTGCTCCATAATTTTTTTGAACAACTGCACCTTGATCTTTAGTAGGGACAATAAAATATTTTGTATTAAGCATATTTAATACAGACATATTGTTTTTTGATATTTGTTTTTCAATTATTTCCTGATAACGTTTCATTTTTGCACCATGATAACCTCCAATAGATTTATGAAAATACGAAGTGCTTGCATCGTTAAAAGTACTAACCGAAAGATTTAAAACCCTGAAATCGGGATCTTTATCTTGAAGTATTTGAATATCTGCTTGAGTTGGTTTAAAGGGAGTAGTTGCTTCTCTTTTTGCGGTAAAATTATCATTGTTTAAATAACGCTTATTTACTGTCCACATATCAAAAATAAGTAAAAGTGCTAAGGAGATATAAACATATTTAACCGATAATTTTTTAAAATAAAAAGCAAGCATTGCTCCAGCAAAAAGCAAAATAAATATTAATGAACGAAAAGCATCTGATGTAAGCATTGATTTACGGTCTTCTTTTATTGCATTTACAAGAAATTCAGGCCAACCGTTTGATATTAGTTGTGCATCTGATGCTGCACTGAAATTAAAAAACATTCCCGGCATAACTGCAAAAATCAAAAGTATCCCACCAACTGAAGCAATTGCAATTTTAAAAGCTTTCATAAATCTTGCTTTATCATCAGAATTCTCAATAAATTGTTTCAATGCGAGTATTCCGAGTAAAGGCATTGCAAATTCAATAATAATCAATATCATCGAAACAGTTCTAAACTTATCGTAACCTGGGAAATAATCAAGAAATAAATCAGTAAAAAACATAAAGTTTCGACCCCAACTGAGAAAAAGTGCAAAAATAGTAGCAGTTAATAACCACCATTTTATATAGCCTTTTACATAGAATAGTCCAAAAATGAATAAGAAAAATATTATTGCTCCAACATATACTGGTCCTGATGTTCCGGGCTGATCTCCCCAATATAGTGGTAGTTGTTTACAAATTGCATCAGTATTTGGAACACCATTGTCTTTTAATGCTTTAAACGTTGCAGAGTTTTTTCCAACTTCGCCTATTGAAGCTCCTCCCATAAAGTTTGGAACTAACAAAGTCCATGATTCTGAAATGCCATAACTCCAAGCTGTTGCATAGTCTTTATCAAGTCCTCCAGTTTTATTCTGCTGATCTTCGGTTAATTCAGACTTTCCACGCATTGACTCCTTACCATACTCATAAACCAGCCATAGACTTGTAATGTTAGTAGAAAATGCCAGTAATATAGTAATTGCTAATACAGCAGAGGATTTAAAAAATTTAGAAATGGCTTTTTCAATAATTGATTTATAAAAAAAGAACAGAATAAATACTAAAACAATTAATAAAGTATAATAAGTTATCTGAAAGTGATTTGCGAGTAATTGTAATGCTAAAAACAAACCTGCAATGGCAGATCCTGCAATTATTTTTTTTCGATATGCAAGCACAACTCCACCAATTATTGGAGGCATATATGCTAGAGCTAATGCTTTAGTATTGTGTCCAACAGCTTCTATTATAAAAAAATACGATGAAAAAGAATAAGCAATAGCACCTCCGATTGCCAGCCAAGGATTAACTCCAAAAATTAACAAAAGAATATAAAAACCAATTAAGCTTATAAATAAATAATTTGCAGGTTTTTCAAGACCCAAATTCATAATCAAATTTGCATATCTAACTAAGTTAGCCGAGTATTCCACAGAAATTAAATAAGCTGGCATACCACCAAACATGCTATTTGTCCATAATGTCTGTTCTCCGGTTTTTTCCTTAAAATCAGTAATTTCTTTCGACATTCCTAAATACTGATTCATATCCGATTGACTGACTCGCTTGCCATCTAATAAAGGGCTGAAATAAGCAAATGTAATAGAGAGAAAAACCACAATCGCCACCAAATGAGGCACAAACATCTTGAAATTTAATTTTTGCATATATTTTAATTTTGAGGAATAAAATAAAAATCTTTATCAACTAATTTAATATCATTTTCAGAAATTGGAATTAACTTTTCATCTTCAAGAACATTTACACTATAATTCATTTCTTTAAATAATTCAATCACATGTAATCTGTTTTCAATACCCGATAATTCTGTTTGCACAAGTGGACGATGTTTAGAAATTAGCTTTTTAAAATTATCAAAAACAATGCTTTCATAACCTTCAACATCACATTTTATAAAATCAATTTTAGTTAAGTCTGCAAAAAGTTCGTCAGGAATTTTCATTTCAACATCGAAAAACGAAACATATTTTTCTTCGGCACTTGATGTTATTTTTGTAAGACCATGTCGTAAAACTCCATCACGTTCTGGAATTCCCATTTGTACAGTTTTGTTTTCGCCACCAAGTGCAACCTGAAAAAGCTTATAATTTGTGTCAGATGATTTCATATTCGATTTCCAGATATTTGCAAACATTGGAATTGGCTCAACAGAATATAGTTTGCCATTTTTTCCTGCATATTTCGACATAAAATACGAATAATATCCAAGATTTGCTCCAATATCAATACAGACAAAATCTTGCTTAACAATGTTTTTTAAATTAAATATTTCGGGATATTTTTTCTTTAAACAGCCATTTTTGACCAGAAAAATATATATTTTACTAACAATTTTGAGATATGTATTAATTCCGAATAATTTTACAAGAAGTTTACGAATTGATTTCATCTATTTTTTATTAATTGCTCGTATTCAGGCGTTTGAATGTTTGTTGTTAGTCGTTTGTGGTTTGTTGTTGCTACGCATTTCTCTCATTTTTACTATCAACTTGTTATTCTTTTTTCGTTTTGTGTTCATGTTTTCAAGTTGATTTGTTTTGGAGCTTGTAGCTTGGACTTTGGAGCTTTTTTATTTTATTTCCTCGTAATCAACATATTCTCCAATATCTGAATTAAATTTTTTATTGTCGTTTTTGTATTCTACAGTTACTTCGCCCTCTTTTTTGTTGGTTTGATTTTGATTTGTCATATTTTTTACTGTTTTCTTTAAAAAATATTTTAGCCATAATTTAAAAAGAAAACCTATTACATAAATTACTAAAAAGGTAATAAGTATAAATTTTATTAAAAACATTTGTATTAAGTTATGATTAGAACTATTGTATTTCTAAGCGACTTAATGCAAAATCTCTTAAGCATTCAGTCATTTAAAATAGACAAAGATAAATTTTTTTGTGGAATTATTAATTTTCAGTTAACAATCAATTTGTTAAACAATAAAAAATTATAATAATATGATAGAACGTTTATTTCTATGAAATTAAATGTAAATTTAATTTCTTATTTACTTTATTAATATCGAAAGCCAAATCGCCAATAGATTGATTTTTAAACAATTTGGTTAATTCTGTTCTTATTGAATCTGATTTTTTATGCAACGGACAAAATTGCTTCATGTCATGGCTTTCATTACAAATTTTTAGACCCATTAAGCATAAATCAAATACTTCTAATCCATCAATTATTTCAACAATGTCCATTAGTGAAATGTTTTCTGGTTTTTTTGCTAAACCAAAACCTCCATGAGGACCTTTTGTTGAACTAAGTATTTTTGTTTTTGCTAACTGTTGCAAAATTTTTCCGAGAAAAGGAGTAGGTATATTTAACTCATTTGCAATTTGCTTAATACCAATTTTTTCATCGCCGTTTACATTCATTGCAACATAAACAACTGCTCTAATTCCGTATTTACAAGTATTCGATAACATATCCTGAATGTTTTTTCAAGATTAGATATTTTTTTTCATTAAATATCTACAAAAAATAATTTATACAACATAAAAATATGTGATATATAGCATGATACGGAATTAAATTAGTAGTATTTGGTCTTTTATTTAAACGATCGTCTAAATGCTTCTTTTGCAAATCGTGGAAACTTTCTTTTGCTTCCCCACAATTTTTTCATCATAATTGGAACAAATATATTTTTTAAACTTGATGGAGAAAGGCTTAAAAGCCTAGGATTCAGCATAACGTTTTTCCACGAACTAATTGAAACTTTTTCCATTGATGTGTACTTTTTTCTTTCAATAGAGATTTTTCTGGTTTTTAATAATAAATCGGGTAAATCTATTTGAACCGGACAAACCTCAGAACACTTTCTACATAATGTTGATGCAAAAGCCAAATGATAATTTTCGTCAAAACCCGCTATATATGGAGAAATTACTGAGCCTATTGGACCCTGATAAACTGTATTATATGTATATCCTCCAACAGTTCTATAAACAGGACAACCATTAAGGCAAGCACCACATCTTATGCAACTTAATGCTTCCCAATGGTCTTTTTGTTTAAAAAGATTTGTTCGTCCGTTATCTAGCAAAATTACATGCATTTCTTCGGGTCCGTCAATTTCGTCGGATTTTCGGGGTCCTGTAATTATGCTATTGTATGCAGTAACTTTTTGACCTGTTCCGTGAGTTGAAAGAAGTGGCCAAACAATATCAAAATCGTTGATTGATGGAATTACTTTTTCAATACCAACAACTACTATATGAATTTTTGGAAAAGAAAAAGTAAGAAAAGCATTTCCTTCATTTTCAGTTAATGCAATTCCACCAATATCAGAAACTATAAAATTTGCACCAGTAATTCCTGCTTGTGCCGATACAAATTTTTCTCGCAAATAATCTCTAACCCATGCAGTTAATTCTTCGGGGCTACTATGTTCAGGTGTTTTAAATTTTTCGTGAAACAATTCTGCTACATCCTCTTTGCTTTTGTGCATACATGGTGTAACAATGTGGTACGGCTTTTCGCCAGCAACCTGAACTATAAATTCGCCAAGGTCGGTTTCAACCGATTCAATATTGTGTTTTTGTAAAACATGGTTAATTTCGATTTCCTCAGTAACCATCGATTTGCTTTTAACAATAAGCTTTACCTCGTTTTTTTCAAGTATATCTACAATATAATCAGTTGCTTCTTTTGCGTCAGATGCCCAAAATACCTTTCCTCCGTTTGAAGTAAATTTTTGCTCAAATTGTAATAAGTATTTATCAAGATTAAGCAAAACTTCTCGCTTCAGAAAAGAAACTCTGTCTTTAGCTTTTGCAATATTTAAATACTGCGTATTACCTTTTTCAACAGCATTGTTATATTTAGATATATTGAATTTAATAGTATTTCGATGTTTAAGATCGAAAGAAATTTTATCGGAATCTAATATGAACTTCTTTTTATTATTCAAGTGGTAATTTTTCTGCTGTAAAGATATTAACAATAATATATTTTAAGAAAATAAAACAACATGTTTTCCTTGATTAAATCCTAAAACATAAATTGTAACGGTTATAGATAAATAAAAAAGTCGGTTTTCCTATGAAAACCGACTTTTTAGAAATATTAATATTCAATTATTTATTGTTTTTCAAGTGTAAAAACCTGACCTGAATTTAAAGGTTCAATAATCAAATTATTACCATCAAAACGATAAGTATAATTAAAATCATTTTGCATTCCTTCAAATTTAACAGTAAATGAAGAGTCAGAAATTGCAGCGATGTTTCCTTTTGATTCAATAATTCCAAGTTTTGTCGAAAATTTTGTAACTCCTTCAAAAGTATAAGTAGTTCCTTTGTTCATGTCGGCATATTCGCCAGTTGCATTAACAATTTTCCATTTACCATCAAGTTTTTCTTTTGGTGATCCTGCATTGTCAGAACTTCCACCTTTTTGTCCGCAAGACATTAGAACTGTTGCAATAAAAAACACTGCAAGGATTAAGAGATTTGTTTTTTTCATTTGAATTGATTTAAATTATTAATAAAAAGTAGTTTATTCGTTTATACTGAAAATTATTACATCTGATGAACCCTTTGATCCTTCGCTCGGATTATAGGTTGCAGAAGACAAACTTGATTCTGTTGCAGTTAGTGAAATTTCAATTCCATCATCTGAAATAAGCGATGGATTGGCAACTTTGGTTGCAGTAACCTCAAGATTGGAAACTATTCCTTGTGGAATATACCATTTACCATCAATTTTACTTGCTTCTGGCCAAGTTTCTCCTGCTATAATTAGGCTTCCATTATAAGAAAGTATTGCTTCCATGCGTTCACCGCATCTATTGCCACTTTCGCCTCCTGTAAAATAATTATATAATTTTAAAATATTTCCGTTTGCATCCATTTTGTAATAACAGCCGTCGCCAAATTGTGAAACATCATAATCGGTATATGCACCACGTCCCCCTATATAAATATTTCCGTTAATAATTCTTAGGCATGAAACATTGTTACGATCATTTGATTCGCCTTGCATTTGTTTTGCCCAGATTACATTTCCTTCGGAATCGGTTTTTACAATTCCCAAATATGTAGATACTCCACGTAAATCGGCAGCCAAATAAATATTTCCTGAAGCATCAATGTCAATATCGGTAATTCTTGAAGCGTAACCAATATCAAGTCGCTCAAACCAATCAAGTGTAGAGCCATTACTGGAAAATTTCATTAAAAATCCAGAATTATAATGACCTTCCCAACCAGCAACATAGACATCTCCATTTGCGGTAGCTTTTATTGTATAGCCTCTATCGTTGTAGCCAGATGAAGGGTCAATTCCGAGAACTGTAAGCGGATCAATATTTCCAGAATTGGCATCAATTACAAGTAAAAAAATCATTGCTTCTTCTGTTGCAATTCCTGCTCCTGTAGAGCCTGTAATAAATACCTTATCATTCTGAACATCAATTGCATAAGCTTTTGCCGAACTTTTTGATAATCCTGAATTATCGGCTACCCAAACCTTTTGCCAAAGCATATTTCCAGAAGAATTTATTTTTGCAATAAAAACGTCATTAAAGCCTTGTTTTGTAGTTCCTGCAATATAAATATTTCCAGTTGCATCAATTGCAATACACCTTGAACCACCGCCACCTTGTGAATGACCGTTTTCGGAAGGAGAAGGTTGATAATCTCTATCACCCAAATCGTATGACTTTGACCATACTACAGATTGATTTGTGAGGTTCATTTTTGTAATAAAAATATTCGCAGCATAGCCATCAGGTTGAGATGTTCCTACAAAATACATATTTCCGGCATTGTCGGTTACAGCACCCGAAAAGTCGTCTTCGTAAGCAGTTCCCCAAGCTTTTTCCCAGTTTAATGTGAAATCGGCAGGAGTATTTTTAATTATAGGATTTTCATCTTCAGGTGTTGGCTCTTCTTTTTTGCAAGACTCTAATATAAAGAAGGATACCAATAATAATAACAATAGTCGAAACATGTTCATATTTTTTTTTAAACTTAAACATTTTTTAAAAATTAACAAAGCTTTGAATTAATGCTTGTTTCCTAATTTCTTTCAAGTAAATCTAGTGTGTGTTTTAAACTTTCATAATTCCCAATGTTTCCATGACCCGGAATTACAATTTTTGCATCGGAATATTTCTTCATTACTTTCAGAACAGTATTTCCCCATTCCGAAATAACAGCATCTTCAGTATTTCCAAGTCCTTTTGATTGTGTTGATTTTATTAAACAACCACCAAAAAGTATTTTATAATTATCAATCCAGACTACAATATTATCAAAAGTGTGACCGCCACCTAAAAACCTACATTCTATTTTTAGTCCATTAAAATCAAAACTCAAAGAATCTGTAAAGGACGTTGACGGAATTGGCAAATTTAATTCTTTGCATTTCATTATTGTCAGGCTGTTTGCAATTGACTCAATATTAGTTTTTTGCATATATTCTAATCCACCAAGACAATCGTTATGAAAATGACCAATTATTAATTTTTTGATTTCTACTTCAAGTTTTTCATTTATATATTTACAAAGAATTTCTGTTTTTTCATTATCCATTGGAGTATCAATAATTACAGCTTCTTTGTTTTTAATAATTATAAGACCATTAGAAGAAAACCTCCCATACTGTTTATTTTCATCATAAGTAATATGAACAAAAACAGAATCACTTATCCTAATCAAAACAATATCCGAATTCACATATACAGTATCCGAATTTGCATATATACTTAACGACATGCTACTTAGAAGAAAAAAAAGAAAGTAAAAAGACTTCATAAAACTAAAATTTTAGAAAAAAAAAAGCTGCATAAAGCAGCTTAATTTTTTCAAAAGAAAAATTAATTATTTCTTTTTTGCACCTTTTGTAGCTTCAGCAGCAGCAATAGAATCTAACTTTGCTTGTTCAACTTGAGCAGCAGCAATAGAATCTAATTTTGCTTGTTCAGCAGCAGCAGCAGCAGCAGCTTCAGCTTCAACTACAGCAATTGAATCAGCGATTCTGATAGAATCTTGTTTTGCTTTTTCAGCTAATTGTTCGGCACTTGGTCCACAGGCAACTAAAAAAGCTACACCTGCTAATACGAATAATTTTAATGTTGTTTTCATGGGTATATAAAATATTTTATTTGGTGGCAAAATTATATTAAATTTTTAAACAAACTACAAAAAACGTTAAAATATTATAAATTATTTAAATTTGGTATAATAGAATGTAATATTCAGTTATTGTGAAACATAGACTCTCTATCAATTAGGTTGAATAAAATAATACGAAAACATTTTTTAAAATTAGTAAAAAAATAATAAATTTAGAGTTCTATATTTTTAAATTATTTTATAAAATTAATTCAATATGAATATTAATAGATCAAAAACCAAAATAGTTGCAACGCTTGGTCCAGCTTCAACTCCAAAAGATATTTTAAAAAAATTAATTTACGAAGGTGTTGATGTTTTCAGAATCAATTTTTCACATGGCACACATGAAGAACATCTCAAAGAAATTCAATTAATTAATGAAGTTCGTTCAGAAATTGAATCTAATGTCGCTATTTTAGCAGACCTACAAGGTCCAAAAATAAGAATTGGTGATGTGGAAAACAATCATTTAGATTTAATTGAAGGTGATGAATTAACTTTTGTAAATGAAAAATGTATTGGAACAAAAGAAAAAATTTATTTAAGTTATCCGGAATTTGCAAGAGATGTAAAATTAGGAGAGTACATTTTAATTGATGATGGAAAACTTCGACTTGAAGTAATTTCTACAAATAAAACTAATACTGTAAAAGCAAAAGTAATTAACGGAGGAGTTTTGTCGTCAAAAAAAGGAGTAAACCTTCCAAATACTGCTATTTCGCTTCCAAGTTTAACACAAAAGGATATTGAAGATGCAAATTTTGCAATTGATCATGATGTCGATTGGATTGCACTATCTTTTGTGCGTACAGTAACAGACGTTGTTGAATTGCAACAAATTATAAAAAGAAAGAAAAAACACACTTGGGTTGTTGCCAAAATTGAAAAGCCAGAAGCTCTAAAAGAGATTGATAATATTATAGATATGGCACAATGTATAATGGTAGCACGTGGTGATTTGGGTGTTGAAGTTCCATTCGAGCAAGTTCCATTAATTCAAAAAGATATTGTTAACAGATGCATTTTGAGAGGAAAACCTGTGATTATTGCAACTCAAATGATGGAAAGCATGATTACAAATTTTCGTCCAACAAGAGCTGAAGCTACAGATGTTTCAAATGCAGTAATAGATGGTGCCGATGCACTTATGTTAAGTGGCGAAACATCAGTCGGGAAATATCCTATTGAAACAATTAATGCTATGCACAGCATAATAAAGTGGGCAGAAAAAAATGCATATAACTTTAACATTAAAAATCCTCCAATTGATTTTACAAGAACTTTTTTGGCAGATTCAATTTGTTACAATGCAACTCAACTTGCAGCCCAATCAAATGCTAAAGCCATAATTACATTTACTTATTCGGGTTATACTGCATATAAAATTTCTAGCTATAGACCTCAAGCTGAGACATTTGTTTTTACAAGCAATAGATTGCTTTTAGACAAACTTTCTCTTTTCTGGGGAGTAAGAGCAATATATTTTGATAAATACGACAATATTGATGATGCAATAAATTACTCTATTAACATATTGAAGGAACTAAACTGCATAAAAGCAGATGATATAGTTGTACATGTTGGAAGTACTCCACTACACGAAAAAGGAAGCACCAATATGCTGAAAATTAGTTATGTAAATTAGAAGCAAGGATTTTTAAAAAAATCCTTGCTTCTCTGTATTAATCAGACAACACAAGTTTTATAGTTTTGCTTTGTGTGCCCGACGATAGTTTGCAGTAATAAATCCCCTTGCTTATGTTGCTCATATTTACCACATTGCTGTATTCGCCTTTTTCGAGATAATTGTTTACAGGTTGCATTATTTTAGCTCCGTAAATATCGAATATTGAAATATTTACATCTGATGAATATGGAATATTATACTCAATTGTAGTGGTATTATTAAATGGATTGGGATAGGCTGCTATGCTGAAAATATCATAATTGTTAAAAGTTACAGTATCTTGTTTTGGAGGTTCTATTTTGTAATCTTTTAGCATATCTTCATTTGATGAATAGTTTTCGGCAAGTGGAGTGTATTCATATCTAGAAATTAATGAATCATAAGAATTTATAACAAAATCTGAAAAACAAACGGGTGTAGTATTTGAACTTTTATTAAAATTACAGTTAAATTCACCTATTGAAGCATCGAAATATGCACCATTCTCGACTGTAAAGCCTGGCTTGAGGTCTATTTCTGAACCTGCTCTATATGTAACATGTCCTTTAATTGGGTAGTTCATTAGATCCTTTGTACGACCATATTGATCTGACATTTTTATTTGCTGTGATGATGTAATTTTATTAAATGCATTAAATTCTGCTTCCTGAACTAATCCATACGGATGGAGTTCTTCTGCTCCAATTATAATATTGAGTGGTAAATTAATTGTATAGGGCATATTTAGTGTTAAATAAGATTCCATGTAGTTGATGTATGATGGAAAGCCATCAGGTGTTTCTTCCAAATCTGTCATTGCAATATGGTACATATTGTATAAAAGCATATAGTCTAAACCATTGTATAGTCCGGGGAAATCATTATCTCCGTTATCTTGCTCATCAACTGTATGCCAATACTTACCAGAACTTGCCCAACCACCATAAGAAGTTTTAATACTGTTACTATAATAATACGGACCTGAACAAGGTGCATTATTTTGTTGAGTATATGCTTCATCTAAAAAATTATCATTATTTTTGTCATGAAGAATCTTCCACAATAATAAATAGAATGGATGCCAATCTTCCTGATTAGTAGTTGCCCATATTCCATTTCCTGTTGTATTAACTCCTAAATGAATCCAAGAATTACCAATTGCAGCCAAAGTCGCTACCATATGTGCATGTGAACTTTTTCCAAATACAGTAAACTGTAACAAATCCCATGATGCTTCACCATTCATATGTGCTTCAGGAATACCATAAAATGTTGATAGTGGAAGATTTGTAATAACTTGAGCTGCTTTTGCAAAACCATAAGCATAACCCCCTGCATTTCCTCCTTTTGGGACAGGATTACCATTAGGATCAAATATTATCCATGGTAAATCTTCAGTAGATATATTAACATTACGTACATACGTTACGGTTTTATTTGCTATCTGCTGTGCTTTCCACTGAGCCCAAGAACCAGATGGTAGAAATTTTTTAACCAATGCCAACCCCATTAATAGCCCAATAACTTCATCCTGACTCATAATATTTGATTCCAAATCAACAGTTCCATTAACAAAATCATCATTGTAAGATATTACACCGTTTACATATCCAACTTCTCCTGATGAATTAAAAACAGCAGTATTATCAAGGTTAATATTTAACTCATTAGAATAAATTGTTGCAAAATTATATGGAACATCTTCACGCATAAAAAAGCCATCATATTCAGCAGTGCTTAAATTCCATGGTTCTTTATCTTCACACAAATCTAATCTAACATAAGAGTTTAAAGCATTTTCTAATTCTGTTAATGTAGAACTTGCGTTTTGATTATTTTTACTCAATAAGTACCATTCAGTTGCTAACATTCCTACATAATAACCAAAATAAATCATGGGTTGACCAAAGTCAACTTTATCATTATTATATTTGTTTCTTATACCTGCGACTAAATTTGTACCAGTGATTGATGGATTGTCATTTACTACAAAATATTTAAGTCTATCACGATAGAACCAATATTTTTTTAAATTACTATAATAATCTTGTGAAAAAACTATATTATTGTTTAATAATATTATTATAAGTAGCATAAATGATTTCAAATATATTCTTTTAATGTAATTCATAATCTTTATCTTTTTTTAACTTAATATTATATATTCTATTAAAATACACCGATTCTAACCATAAATCAACATTTGTAAATCTGTTTATTTTCCATCGAGAGTCTTTGCCTGTTCCAAATGGACCTATTCCATTAATAACAACGTCTTCTTTAAAAATTACCAATAAAATCTCGCTATTATTATTGATAAATTCCCACGTACCTTCAATAGATTTTTCAACTTGAGTGGAATCTTCAATAAAATGTAAAAAGAAGGCTCGATTATGTATTCCAAGACCATAACGAAAAGAGAATTTATAATTAAATTTATTAATAAAGTATTCTGTAGAATCAATATTTCCAACTTTATATTCTTCCACATGCCATAAACCTACTAATTTATTCTTAGCAGATCTAAAACTTATCCACGGCCCATCTTCATACTTTTTACATCCTTCGGGAACAAGCAGAAGAAGTGATAGTGCAATAATAATATACTTTTTCATACCCTATTTATTTTCAATCAAATCTAATCTATTTTTTAGGGTTTGATTTTCGTTTTTCAATTGGAGCAAGTAAAGGGTTAGTTCTTCAATTTTTTGTAGAAGTAGGGCATCGGTTTTACCAAGGTCGTTACCGTTTTCGAGTATTTCTTTTTCGGTTGGTACATCGGGTAAGTGATTATTCTGCTGAATAAAGCTTTCGAGTTCGCTTAGTGGCATTAAATCGTAATTGGGTTTGAATACAAAGTCTGCCCAGTATTGATTACGTATTTTTACTTCTCTTGCCCATACATTACCATTTACCATAAGATCGGCATTGCTGGCTTGTGTGCCAATAAGAACATTGCCAACAATTTTTGCATCTGAGCTAATATTAACATCACCAACAACATCCAATTCTGAGCTAATATTAACGTCTCCAATTACATCTAATTTAGCACTTGGCGATGTTGTTCCTATGCCAACATTCCCATTTTTTTGTATCGTCATAACATCAACACTGTCGCAATGGAAAACAAACTTTTGTGTTCCTTGTGTTGTATTGCTTGTACCAGTTGCATTAATTACCCAAAAAGAACTTCCTGCCTGAAAACGCATACCTGCTGCTCCTGTTGATGCATTTACAATTTTTGGTAGTGCATTAGTACCGCTATAACCACTAATTATTTCTAATATTGAAGTCGGCGATCCAGTACCAATCCCTACGCTTCCATTAGGTGAAATTGAAAACCTTGTTGCATAATCAAATTCTGATAAGTGATTACCATAATCTACAAAATTATAATATGAATTAGAAAAATTTAACGATCCGGCATTATTATTAATATCCCATAAAGAATTATGCTCAGTATAAAATGGTCCATCGCCCCAGTCCTCTTCTGAATAATTATATCTTTCTAATCTAATTTTTGGACTTTCATCATTATTTTTAAAAATATGCAAATCAGCAAGTATTTCGGCAGGATTTGTAAGTCCAAGTCCAACTTTTCCACTATTACATTTAATTGCATCACAAAGTGAAGGTAATGCTTGTTTTCGTATAATTTTATCAGTTCCATATACAAGCATACTTGGTGTTTCGGTTGTGCTTGTAAAATCGGGAATTGTTTCAATTTTAACATCACCTGATACGTGAAGTTTTGCATCAATTGTTGTTGGATTTCCTATTGCCATTTTTCCGTTAAGTACTTTAAAATCGCCACTACTCGTTAACTCAACTTGTTTTTGATTGTTGGTTAAAAGGAATAATGAGGGGTTGTTTGACCAATTTTCTAAAGACTCAAGCATCATTCCTCCCATTTTTGCAGATTCATTTTGATTCAGATTAATCGTTTCATCACTCATTTTAAATAATAACCCTAACGCTTGTACCTGATTTACTTGGTTAGCTAAAGGATTATGACGTATTGTTATTAATTCACTATAAGGAGCATCTGACGAACCGGTTAATATTTCTAATTTTGGAATTGAGCCTGCAAATAATCCAGCAGCAGGGTCTATTGGTATTGGGGTATTTGTACCTATTCCTACATTTCCACTTGTAAGTGATGATAAAGAAAGTTCATGTGTAGAGAGTTTTCCATCAGCACCAGCAACTACCATTTTGGTTTCGTTGCTTGTATTTCCTAAGTTTTCTATTTTTACAACACCATTATTATCCCATTGTAGTGCAATTTTTTCAATATCAGTACCTTGTGTAACATAATATCTTGAACCTAATGCTCCGCCATCCCATCCGTAAAGCACAGGTCCATTTACTGTTTGTGTAGCAAATGTATTATTAAAATATCCTAGTCCGTGATAATCATCTTTAAGTGATATGTGTTTATTGGGTGATATTTGAACATTTCCTTTTATATCAAGTGTTGCAGGATTGCTACCAGAACCAATTGTAACATTTCCATTGTGATTAGCTAAGTATGTATTATGTAAAGATGTAAAATCTCCTGTTCCATTATCAGTTGACGTATATGCACCGCCAACTACAACATTTGCACCACTGTACCAGTTAATATGTAATTTTTTATCTGCATCGTTTTCATCATAACCATCAAGAAAAGCATGTGCACCATTATAACCGATTTTTACATAATTAATATCTGATTTTCCAAATCGCCCAGTTCCTAATACATCTAATTTAAAGCCATCAGGAATTCTGCCTATTCCGACATTTGCATTGTTCCCATAGTTAAAAATTGTATTATTTGTATTTCCTGCATTGCTTTGTATAAGTAAATCGCCACTTTCGCTATAAATGCTGTTTTCTACTGTTGTACTGCCTTGTTCTGATGATAATACAAGTGTATTTGTACCAACTGTTAATTTATCGGTAACTGTTAGCTCCGCTAATGAAATGGGGTTGGTTATTGTTAAATCTTCGGTTGTTATTGTTGTTGCTGATATTGTAGAGGCATTTACTGTGCCTGTGGTTGAAAGGTTTTCGTCGTCGAAGTTTATTTCTCCAC
>MEND01000026.1:0-9214 GCA_001768975.1 Bacteroidetes bacterium GWA2_31_9
AAAAGCAAAAGTATTTCTTTAAAAATTAGTATTTTCGACAGACAAAATAAATATTAGAATACCAAATTATTTACCTGCGGATTTAAGGAAATTTATAAAAGAGAATGAAAAGTAAATTAACAAAATCATTATTTTACTTTAATGCACACAAAGTAAAATAAGAAAATTCTAATTTTACTTTGGACAAAATTATTAACAAATTGTTAAGAATGATACAAATTGAAAACTTCACAGCAGGAAGAAAACAACAAGGCACTGGATATAAGTTTTTTATGCCAGAAAAGATTAATACTGATTGGTTTTGGACTGATTCAAAACTTAATAAATTATTAGAAAATGCTTCATTTGAACTCGGACAATTAAACTCATTTGCAAAACTAGTTCCAAATGTTGATTTATTTATTCATTTACATATAATGAAAGAGGCTGTTATTTCAAGCAAGATAGAAGGAACGCAAACACATTTTGACGAAGCTTTTTTACAAGGAGAAAACATTAATCCAGAAAGAAAAGATGATTGGCAGGAAATACAAAATTATACAAAAGCACTAAATACTGCAATTACAGAATTAGACGTGCTTCCAATATCTTCAAGATTAATTCTAAATACACATAAAATTCTAATGGAAGGTGTTAGAGGAGAAAAGAAAACGCCTGGAGAATATAGAAGAAGTCAAAATTGGATTGGTGGTAAATCTTTGGAAGATGCAGTGTTCATTCCCCCCCATCACGATTATTTAAACGAATTATTAAGCGATTTTGAAAACTATATTCATAATGAAAACATTGATATACCATTATTGATAAAAGCAGCTATTATTCATTATCAATTTGAAACTATTCACCCTTTTTTAGATGGTAATGGAAGAATAGGAAGACTTTTAATTACTCTCTTTTTAATAGAAAAAAAGGTTTTAAACAAACCTTTATTGTATCTATCAAGTTACTTCGATAAAAACAAGAGCCTGTACTATGACAATCTTACACGTGTTAGAACACATAATGATATGTTACAGTGGATTAAATATTTTTTGGTAGGAATAACTCAAACAGCAAAATTAGCAACACAGACTCTTGACGATGTTATATCCTTAAAAAGTGAGCATGAAAATATCATTCAAAAGAATTTTGGTAAAAGAATGAAAAATGGACTTATTCTATACAATCATATCTTACAACAACCTATGATTACAGTTAAAGAAACAGAGAAAATTTGCAAATTAACACCTAAATCAGCTGGAGACCTTATAAATACATTTGTAGAAAATAAAATTATAAAAGAATTCACAGGGCAATTTAGAAATCGAATTTTTATATACGAAACATACTTAAATTTGTTTAATGAATAACACTTACAATATTTCCTCAACACTCAACCCAAACCGTGTTTTATTTTACAAAAAAGTGATTTAGAAAAACGTTTTGACCCCTTTTTTTACATTCCAGAATTGTTGGAGTTGGAAAAGAATGTTTTATGCCAATTGTAATTCCAAATGACTTGCAAAGTATGCAGATATAAATTCAATGATTGATAAAGAACAGCCTGTCCCGATGTTTATAAAATCGGGAATGTGAATTTATCGATCAAATTGAATTATAATCGGTATTAGCAAAAAAATCTAAAAAATGGAATTCCATTTGGTTCAAAGAAATTTAAGATATACTTTTGAAGTAAAACAAAAAACCCCTGACAATCAGGGGCTTTTTCTTAGAGGTCTCTTCCGGATTCGAACCGGAGTGGACGGTTTTGCAGACCGGTGCCTAGCCGCTCGGCCAAGAGACCATCTTAGGAATGCAAATTTATAAAAACTTTTTCTTAAAAAAAATTAAACTTTTGTTTAGCACGAATACTCAACCGCAACAAGCTTAATTTGACCACCCAACGGTGGATTCACTTTTGAAACTCGTATGGTTAGCTGATGAATTTTTGGAAAATTCTCCTTTATTGAGTCTGCTATTCTCTTAGCAACATTCTCTAAAAGTTTAGATTTTATAGCCATTTCTTTTTTCACGAGCATAAAAACCGACTGATAATTAATGGTTTCATTAAGCTCATCATTCTCTGCTGCCAATTCAATGTTAAAATCAATAGTAACATCTACAATGAACTTATTCCCCACAATCTGTTCTTCAACAAAACAGCCATGATAGGAATAAAATTCCATGCCTTCAATTAATATTTTTCCCATTATTTAATATTCAAATTTTTAAAAGGATAAATAAAATAAATAAAAATTAAATTAAAAATCTAATTAATTGTAAATAAATTGATATATATCATGTTAAAAACAGAAAAATTAAACATTTTTATTTCAATTCATTTTTTTAAGTAAGTTAAAACCAAGTTCTTGTTTTATAATACAAAACCAATATTTTTATGTATTTTTGTCGATTAATTCACAAAAAGTATGAGCAACACAATTGAGAAAGACGAAGTTAAAAACTCTCTTAATTTCCTTGAGCAAATTATCGAAGACGACATAAAATCGGGAAAAATCAGTAAACATATTCAAACACGTTTTCCTCCTGAACCAAATGGCTATTTACATATTGGACATGCAAAATCGATTTGTTTAAATTTTGGTTTAGCGAAAAAATACAACGGAAAATGTAATCTGCGTTTCGACGATACAAACCCTGTAACAGAAGATGTTGAATATGTAGATTCTATAAAAGAAGACGTTCGCTGGCTTGGGTTTGACTGGGGAAACAATGAATTTTATGCATCTGATTATTTCGATAAAATTTACGAATTTGCTGTAAAACTTATCAAAGACGGAAAAGCTTATGTTTGCGATATGACAGCCGAAGAAGTAAGCAACACTCGTGGAACACCAACTATTCCTGGGCAATTTAGTCCATTCAGAAATCGAACTATAGATGAAAATCTGAATTTGTTTGAACGAATGAAAAATGGCGAATTCCCCGATGGAGCAAAAACATTACGTGCAAAAGTCGATATGGCTTCGCCAAACATGCAACTTCGCGATCCTGTGATGTACAGAATTAAGCATGCACATCATCATAAAACAGGAAACAAATGGTGCATTTATCCAATGTACGATTTTGCTCACGGACAAAGCGATTCTATCGAAGGCATAACACATTCAATTTGCACACTCGAATTTGAAGTTCATCGCCCATTGTACGATTGGTACATCAAACAATTAGATATTTTTCCATCTCATCAATACGAATTTGCACGCTTAAACATGACTTACACAGTAATGAGCAAACGCAAATTATTGGAATTGGTTAAAGGCAATCATGTAAATGGCTGGGACGACCCACGAATGCCAACTATTTCAGGTATGCGACGCAGAGGTTATACCGCTGAAGCAATTCGTAATTTTGCCGATAGAATTGGAATTGCAAAACGTGAGAATGTTATTGACATTGCACTTTTGGAATTTTTTGTAAGAGAACATCTTAACAAAATTACACCTCGAATGATGACTGTAATTAATCCTGTAAAAGTTGTGATTACAAATTATCCCGAAAATCAAACTGAATATCTTGACGGAAAAAACAATCCTGATGATGAGTCAATGGGAACAAGAAAAGTTCCTTTCAGCCGTGAATTATATATCGAAGCTGACGATTTTATGGAAATTCCTGAAAAGAAATTTTTCCGACTTGCACCCGGAAACGAAGTTCGCTTACGTTATGCATATTTTATAAAATGCAACGAAATTGTCAAAGACGAAAACGGTACAATAAAAGAAATTCGTTGCACCTACGACCCCGAATCAAAAGGCGGAAAATCGCCCGATGGACGTAAAGTTCAGGGAACATTGCACTGGGTTTCAGCACCTCATGCAATTACTGCCGAAGCAAGACTATACGACAGATTATTTATGTCGGAAAATCCTGAAGATGCAGAAGAAGGTAAAAGCTTTGTTGACAACATGAATCCAAATTCTCTGGAAATCAGAAATTGCTATGTTGAACCAGAACTGGCAAATTTGAAAGTAGGCGAAAAAGTTCAATTCGAAAGAGTTGGATATTTCAATGTCGATAAGGATTCCACAGACAAAACATTAGTATTTAACCGAACAGTTACATTAAAAGATAATTGGGCAAAAATATCAGGTAAAAAATAATTTCTTCTTCCCACTTAGAAAAGGGGGTTAGGGGGATTGAAAAAAAAAATAAAATGAATCACAAAGCAGGTTTTGTAAATATCATAGGAAATCCAAATGTTGGAAAATCCACATTAATGAATGTATTGGTTGGAGAAAAAGTTTCAATTATTACTCATAAATCACAAACAACTCGCCATAGAATTTTGGGAATAGTTAACGACGAAAATTTTCAAATCGTTTTTTCCGATACTCCCGGAATTATTAAACCTCATTACAAAATGCAGGAATCCATGATGGGATTTGTTCGCAGTGCCCTTGAAGATGCAGATGTTTTACTATATGTAACAGATATAAAAGAAACTATTGATAAGAATAGCGAATATTTCGAAAAAATAACGTCTTCGGAAGTTCCTGTAATTGTTATAATTAACAAAATTGATTTATCAAACGAAGACGAAGTAAAAGCACTTGTTGCAGAGTTTGAAATAATATTTCCTAAAGCTACAATTGTTCCTTTGTCGGCATTGCTCAACAAAAATATGAAAGAACTGATCGATTTGATAGTTTCTAAAATGCCTGAATCTCCAGCATATTATCCAAAAGACCAATTAACAGATAAACCTGAAAAGTTTTTTGTTTCGGAAATTATTCGTGAGAAAATTTTAAAAAACTATAAAAAAGAAATTCCCTATTCTGTTGAAATAGAAATAGAAGAATACACAGAAGATGATAAACTGATAAAAATCAGAGCAATTATATATGTTATCCGCGATTCGCAAAAAGGAATTATAATCGGAAACAAAGGACTTGCATTAAAGAAAACAGGAACCGAGGCACGTAAAGACATGGAAGAGTTTTTACAGAAAAAAGTATTTTTAGAAATGTATGTAAAAGTGAAAAAAGACTGGCGCGACAATCCTAAAATGCTAAAAGATTTTGGATATTAGAAACAATGCTGTTTGCTGAGCGAAGCGATGTGCTGAGCTTGCCGAAGTATCGAAGCAACAACCAAATACTAAAAAGATTAATGCCCAATTTATACATAATAGCAGGATGCAACGGAGCTGGCAAAACCACAGCTTCATATACTGTATTACCTGAAATGTTAAATTGCAAAGAATTTGTAAATGCTGATGAAATTGCAAGAGGTCTATCTCCTTTTCAACCAGAAAAAGTTGCAATTGAATCTGGAAGAATTATGCTAAATAGAATTAATGATCTTTTAAATCAAGAAGTTGATTTTTCATTTGAAACTACATTGTCTGCAAAGTCATTTGTCAATTTGATTAAAGAAGCTCACGGAAAAGGATACTTTATAACTTTAATTTTCTTTTGGCTAAATAGTAAGGAATTAGCAATTGAGCGTGTAAAAACACGTGTAAGCGAAGGGGGACATAATATTCCTGTTGACACAATTAAAAAACGCTATGACGCTGGAATAAAAAATCTTTTTGAATTATATATTCCTGTTTGCGATTATTGGCTTTTAATAGATAGTTCTAAATCTCCTTATTATACTATTGCAAAAGGCGAATATGTTGAAAAACTTGATGTTATAAATATAAATAATTGGAATAAAATCAATGAACAAAAAGGAAAAAAATAAATTTATAAAGGAATTAAATGAAAAAATTCTTTTGGGCTTAGATTTGACTATTAAACGATTAATAGAGAAGAAACTTAAAGAAAACAGGAAATTAGTTTTTTCTGAAAATGGAAAAATCGTGTATGTTGATGCAAAAGACATAAAGATTTAATTAAACTCGAAAAATAACTTTAAGTACTTAAGCCACTTAAAAATCAAGGCAATTTTATTAACAAATTAACCAAATAACACAACATTATAATATAAAAATGAGCAACATAATAGCAATTGTAGGCAGACCAAACGTAGGGAAATCAACACTTTTTAACCGACTAACAGGTCGCAGAGATGCAATCATCGACGAAACAAGCGGAACAACTAGAGACAGAAATTATGGTCGCTCAGATTGGAACGGAATAGAGTTTTCTGTAATTGATACTGGCGGATACGTCGATAATTCTGAAGATATTTTCGAAGAAGAAATCAATAAACAAGTTAAAATTGCAATCGAAGAATCTGATGTAATACTTTTTTTAGTTGATGTAACAACAGGAGTTACAGACTTAGATGCGTCTGTAGCAGAAATTTTAAGAAAATCAAAAAAAACAGTTTATTTAGTTGTAAATAAGGTTGATACTAACGACAGAATTTGCGATTCACATGAGTTTTATAAACTTGGACTTGGCGAATTATTTTGTATTTCATCAATAAATGGAAGCGGAACAGGCGAAATTCTCGACGAAGTTGTAAAGCATTTTAAACCTGAAGAAGAGTCAACAGAGCCTAATGTTCCACGTATCGCAGTTGTTGGAAGACCAAATGTTGGCAAATCATCTTTTATAAATGCATTAATTGGTGAAGAAAGAAATATTGTTACCGAAATAGCCGGAACAACCAGAGATTCAATACATACACGATATACCAAATTTGGACAAGATTTTTATTTAATAGACACTGCCGGTTTAAGAAAAAAAGGCAAAGTAACTGATGATCTTGAATTTTACTCTGTTATGCGTTCAATAAGATCTATTGAACTTTCTGACATTTGTATGTTAATTTTAGACGCAAGTCAGGATATGGAATCGCAAGATGTAAACATACTTCACTTAGCTCAGAAAAACCGAAAAGGAATTGTAATTCTAGTAAATAAATGGGATCTGATTGAGAAGGATACAAAATCAACATTAGAGTTTGAAGAAAAAATCAAACGCAAAATTGCACCTTTTAGCGATGTCCCGATTATTTTTATTTCAGCACTTACAAAACAACGAATTCATAAAGCTGTTGAAACAGCAATGGAAGTATTTAATAACCGAAAACAACGAATTTCTACTTCAAAGCTTAACGACATAATGCTAAAGGCTATTGAAGATAATCAACCACCTGCTTTAAAAGGCAAACACATTAAAATTAAATATGTTACACAATTACCAACACCTTTCCCTTGTTTCGCATTTTTCTGCAATCTCCCTCAATATATAAAAGACCCTTATAAGAGATATTTGGAAAACAAAATTCGTCAGACTTTTAATTTTTCGGGAGTTCCTATTGAAATTTTTATGAGAAAGAAATAGTTTTTTTACCTTTGAATTGATGAGATGTAAAATACTTGCCATATTACTAATTCTTTTTATTGCAATCTACTCTTGCAAAAAGCCCGAACAATATTCCGAAATTCCTGAAATTTCGTTTAAGGATATTCGTATTGAAAATACATACGACACCTTAGACAATCATATTAAAAGAGTTTATCTTACATTTTATGTAATCGACGGTGATGGCGATATAGGATTAGACACTTCTGAACATTATCCGCCTTATGATACATCAAGCGTTTACTATCATAATTTATTTATTGATGAATTTGAAAAGATAAATGGTATTTATGAACCAATAGATTTAACAGTTCCTCTTTATTATCGAATACCAAATATTGTTCAAAAAGGCAAAAATAAAACCTTAAAGGCAGATATTATTATAAAATTAGATTATACTTTACCTTCGTTATATGATACAATAAAGTATGATTTTTTTATTTACGATAGAGCTTTACACAAAAGTAATACAGTTTCAACATCAGATATAATTCTTAATAATTAATTTATTTATAAATGCTTATTACTCAAAACATGAAAATGGCTGAAGTAATTCACATGAATTATACTCTATTGCCAGTTATAAACAGATTTGAAATTGAATTGGGTTTTGGCGATTCAACCGTTGAGGAAGTATGCAAAATAAATAAAGTTAATGTCCATTTTTTTCTTGAAATAATTAATGCTTTCAATGATAAAGATTATTTTCCAAAAAAAAATCTACAACAATTTTCGGTTTCATTGATAGTTAATTATTTACGCAAAAATCATATTTATTATATTTCTGAAATTATTCCTCATATCGAGCAAGCTATAAACAGCTTAAGCGATAATTCTAACAATTCAAAATTGCTAAAGAATTTTTTTGCAGAGTATAAAAAAGAACTTTTATATCATATAGAAAGAGAAGAAAAAGTTGTTTATCCTTATGTTATTGATATTGAGACAGCAAACAATTCCACAAAACATGCCGACAATCTTAGTAAATATTCTATCGACATTTTTGCTGATGAACACGAAAATATTGAAGAAAAATTATTCGATTTAAAAAATATAATAATAAAGTATATGCCATCTCGCACAGAATCTGGTATATATAATAAAATACTTTTTGATTTGTTTACCCTTGAAAAAGACTTAAACGATCATTCAAGAATTGAAGAAAAGGTTCTTATACCTAAAGTTCGTGAAATTGAAAAATCACTAAAAAAACTCTAACATTCTTCAATTATGCAGATTATAATAATACACGAATCGTACATCGTTCGTAAAGGCTTAAAATTATTAATCGAAGAATGCTTCTCATCTCCAAACATAACTGAAGCATCTGGTAACGAAGACTTAAAAGATGTTTTTGAAAGCAATAATTTCGATTTGATTTTTATTAAAAATTCGCTTTTAAGTGAAAATAACAATCTCATTATTGGAAAATTATCAATTAAAAAACAAGGAATTAAGTTAATTTCAATATTTGAAAATGAACATATTCTAAAAAACGATTTTATTGATTTATTTTTAAACATAAATGAAGAAAAACACGAATTAATTAGCAAAATATCAGCACTTTATCCTAAAAACAAATCAAAAAATAAATCAACATTATCAAAAAGAGAAGTAGCTATAATAGAACAGGTTGCAAAAGGATTAACTAATAATGAAATTGCAGAAAAGCTTTTTTTAAGTCCTCATACGGTGGTTACTCATCGAAAAAATATTTCAAAAAAATTAGGAATTAAATCTGTATCTGGTATCACCATTTATGCTATTTTGAATAATATTATTAATCCTAACGAAATTAACTAAGTAGTGTCTATTAGAAAACTCCAATAATTTGGTTACTCTGGTTTTGAAAACAGTTGTTTCGCTTGGCTCAACAATAGTCATTATTGAAATTGTGGTTGTTTTTCATGTACCATTTGACCCAAGAAGACAAAAAAACTCACCTTCAT
>MEND01000026.1:9309-12857 GCA_001768975.1 Bacteroidetes bacterium GWA2_31_9
GGTTGTTTTTGCAAAAGAACTACTTATAAGATGGCAAACAAAGATAAAAAAAACTTCATACCAAAACAATAGTTTTGAATATTGATAAAAAAGACTATGCAAGATTTTTAAGAGATAATTTGTTTACACGCAAACAAATAGACCAGTATATTGAGAATCATCCGGAATTATTTCCGAAAAGCATAATAGAATCAGGGTATAAATTAAATGGGAGAACAATGGTTTCAAAAAAAATTGGATATGAAATGGTGAAGATAAAGACATGTGGGGAACAGTATCAAATACAACCATCTTTTATATTGCCATATATGCGAGGGAATACAGATGAAGCATCAAATGCAATGTTTTTGTTAAAATTCAATGTTCCCTATTGGGCATTAGCATATATCTTCGGGAAAGATGCTATGTATTGGTATCGGTTAGCCGTTTCACTGGGGCATAATAGTATTGTTGGAACTACTGTAAAATCAGGGGAATTATTACCAGAAAATATATTGGCAGATGAAGAACATATAACAATCAATGGAAAAAAAAGCTACATCGCAACAACTGTAGCTCAAGAATGTCTATTGGGAGCAGAAGTAAGTAGAGGTTGTGGAGATGAAGACCTGAAAGAAGCCTACATGGTTTTTAAAGAAGAAGCACAAGATATTAATCCAAACTATTCACCAGTAACGGTAAATACAGATGGATGGTCAGCAACGAAAAACGCATGGAGGTATTTATTTCCAGCCATAGTGATTATCCAGTGCTTTTTACATGCATATATAAAAATACGAGATAGAGCATTAAAAAAGATGCAGAGTCTTTTCAAAGAAATTGGAGATAAGGTATGGGATTGCTATAAAGCAACAGATAAGAGAAGTTTTTCACAACGAATACGAAGAGTAAAACAATGGGCACTAAAAAACGTTCCAGATAGTATAATGAAAGAAAAGCTCTTAGATTTGTGTTCAAAATGCAGTTTGTGGATAAGGTTTTATGATTTCCCGAAAGCACATAGAACTAGTAATGCCCTAGACAGACTAATGAAATTGATGAACAGACATAAATTTTCTCATCAGGGTTATCATAGTTCAGTTGAAGTAACCAATCTGAATATACGAGCATATGCTCTCATTTTCAATTTTGCACCATCATGTCCTGAAACAATAAAAAAACACAATGGAATGGAAAGTCCTTTTGAAAGATTAAATAAGTTCAAATATCATGAAAATTGGTTTCACAATCTATTGATTGCATCGTCATTGGGTGGTTATAGAAATCAGCACAGCAAAACGTTATAAACAGGAACATTTGAAAAACAAATTTTTTACCCCATTGGATAGCTTATGTTGAACAATGGATGTGCAATAAAAGATATTATCCAACGGGGTGAATTAAAGAAAACACTGTCGTATCGTGGGTTTTACTTCGTTAATCTTCATTCGTTGTTCTATTATTCGATTGTTCAAAATGACTTTTTCCAAGTTGTTATTGAGAAGTTACTGAAATTTATACTATCAATAATTTTAATTGGCTCAAAACTAAATTTAGTTAATAATTTTTCATTGGAATATTGCAATAATTTATGAGATGTACGAGCTGTTTCTTTTGTAAATGAGGGATTTGTTCCTTTAATTAAACTTAAAAACTTTGTCGTTCGCCAAGCAATTCCAGTCTTAAAAGGTGACGCATAATACTTTGGTGGATTTTTGCCAATGCTTTCGGCTACCATCGTGAAAAAATCTTTCCAAATTATGTTTTCTGAATTTACAATAAATCTTTCGGAGCAAATATCCGATTCCATCAATAATATCATAGCTTTTGAAACATCTCTTACATCTACGAAGCCTGTACTACCTTTTGTGTAGTATTTTAATCCTTTGCGAACCAGATTAAAAAGTTTATTAGCACTTGTTTCTCCAACTCCTGGACCTAAAATTACAGATGGATTAACCATTACAGAGCATAAGCCTTCGGCAATTCCTCGCCAAACTTCAATTTCAGCAAAATATTTACTTTTCGAATAATTTGAGTTTTGACCTGAATCCTCCCAAAGTGTTTTTTCGTTTATTAAACTATTGCCGTCAGTTACTCCAAGAGCTGCTATTGAACTTGCATAACATAGTTTTTTAATTTTTTTTTCAATACAAGCATTTACAATGTTGGCAGTTCCTGTCACATTATTTTCGTACAATGCGTCTCTGTCTGATTTATTATACGAAACCATTGCTGCACAATGATATACCTTGTCAATGCCATCTAATGCAACAAAAATCGTTTCGTAATCGCACAAATCGGCATTTATCCATTCTATTTTATTTAGTAATTCTTCAGCGTTTTTTGAATATACATTAAATACATGCTTAATATTTGCCAGATTGCTGTTTTCACGCTTAATAGCAACAATTTTATCGTTAGTTTTTAGCAAATCGAAAATTAGATGCGAACCTAAAAGACCTGTTCCGCCAGTTACAAGAATCATTATTTTTTATTCTTTTTTGATTAAACAAACCTAGTCGAAATTTTGAAAATTACAAATTATAGCAAATAGATAAACTAATTTTTAAAATTGTATCTTTACAGCAATAAAACAAATTCGATTGAAATCTTATTTAATTGTTTTTCTGATATTTAGCATTAATGCGTTTTCACAAAACAACGCAACATTTTCTGTTTTAAATAATAATTCATTTTTTAATTTGGAGAAATGGATTTACGAAAACTCCGATAATGTTAGAACTTCAGTCAAGCCAGTTTTATTTAGAGAATTTGTAGATTCTTCAAAAACTGATTCTTTTTCAAATAATTTCTTTCAAAAAAACTTACTTGAATTCAAGAAAAATAATACAAAAATTATCTTAAATCCTGTTGTCGGAAGCATTTATTACAAGGGACTAAAAAGCAACGATGATGTAAACTTAAATCAAGCTGGATTAGCTCTTGACGTTAATTTGTTTAAAAACTTTTCACTGTTTTACAGTCCGGTTTTTTGCTATTCTAAATATCCTTCATGTTTTAATCAAAACATTGATTCATTGAAGGTAATTTCAGGCGAAACAACTAACTTTTCTAAAACAGGAAATTATGTGTCGTATTTTAAGCAAAATGCTTACATATCATATTCTGCTTCAGATTATATTAATTTTCAGGCTGGATTAGATAAAAATTTCTGGGGCGATGGTTATCGTTCATTATTTTTGTCAGATAATTCTTCGGCTTTCCCTTTTATAAAGACTACAGTAAACGCTTGGAAAGTTAAGTATTTAATAATGTACACTTTTCTTAAAGACATTGATTCCGATAAACCAACTTCTGGTTGGAATGAAAAATATGCCTCAATACATTACTTAACATGGAATGTTTTCAAAAACCTTGATTTGAATTTATTTGAAACAGTCATTTGGAGAGGCAGAGATTCTTTAGGTTACAGAGGATATGATGTTAATTACCTAAATCCTGTCGTTTTTTATCGCCCGATTGATTTTTCATTAGCATCGCCTGATAATGTAATTATGGGAATTGGTGGAAGACTGCGAATTTTAAAGCATAACCATTTTTATGGA
>MEND01000027.1 GCA_001768975.1 Bacteroidetes bacterium GWA2_31_9
AAAATGAATTAAAAGATATTAAAGATAAGATATGTGATGCAGAAAATGATTTAAATGAGCTTCAAGAAGAAATTGACACCATATCTACTACTATTAAAACGCTTAAAAAGAAATCATTATGAGCCAAGAAAATATTGATAGGATTAAAATTCTTGCTGAGAGAATTAAATTTAATGAAGCAACAAAAAATGAATATAATGAATATGTTGATTTATTGTTAAAAAATGGAATTACTCAAGATGAAATTAATAATGCACTTAGAAAAGGGAATTTAGATAATATTATTCAGCTATATGAAAAAAGAAAAAAGGTTTCATCCATAGGTTTAAAACCAATAAATCGTTATGTAATTCCTGCAATAGTAGGTTTTGGACTGGGATTAGCAATGGCATATGGTCTAATGAGTTTAGCAAATAAAAGTAAAAATCCATAATTTCTACTATTTGTATAGTTTTAGTTATAAAACTCAATAAGTTACTTTCTTGAAAATTGTAACTCTAAATTTCTCAAATTTAAATTGAATAAAAAGTTGTAACCGAATAGGCTTACTATCCGAAAATCCTAAATCAAAGCATGGAATTTAATCAAATAATAAAAGAGCTTAAAAATAAAATTTACAAACCTATCTATATCCTGATGGGAAAAGAGGCTTATTATATTGATATAGTTTCAGATTTTATTGCCGATAATGTTTTAGAGGAACACGAAAGAGATTTTAATCAAACCATTTTTTACGGAAAAGATTGCGATATAACAACTGTTATTCATACTTGCCAACGATATCCGATGATGTCGAATTATCAAGTTGTAATTATTAAAGAAGCACAAAATTTAAAGAAATTTGAAGACCAACTGATTAAATATCTTGAAAATCCACTTAATACAACAATTCTGGTTGTTTGCTTTAAGTACGATATTATTAAGAAAAAAACTCTTACCGATATTGCCGATAAAAAAGGCGTTCTGTTTAATTCAAAAGAAATTAGCGAAGGAAAACTTCCTGCATGGATTGAGCAATATATTTCAGAAAGAGGTTATTCGATTGACAGCAAATCGTCATTTGTTTTAGCTCAAAACCTTGGTAATGATTTATCGAAAATTGCAAATGAAATTGATAAATTATTTATTGCAATTGGCAGTGGAACAAAAAAAATTACTGCCGACGATATTGAAAAAAATATTGGAATAAGCAAAGATTATAATCAGTATGAGCTTCAAAATGTTTTAGGTAAAAAAGAGATTGTGAAAATTACCAAAATGGTTAATTATTTCAGTAACAACGAAAAAACTTATCCATTTATAATTATCAATATGGCTCTGTTTCAGTTTTTTGAAAAAATATTAAGGTTTCATTCGCTTAAAGACCGTTCGCAAAATTCAATTGCTTCAACCTTAATGGTTCCACCTTTTATTGCTAGTTCTTATATCGAATTTGCAAGATTTTATCCCTTACAAAAAACAGTAAAAATTATTTCAATTATTCGTGAATACGATTTGAAATCTAAAGGCGTAGATAATGCTTCTGCGTCTGATGGACAACTCTTGAAGGAAATTATTTTTAAAATTTTGTATATCTAGAAACTCTATAATACCTATTATTTTCATGGTAATGATGCTAAAAATAGTTGGTAATTTTGGTAAAAAAAGTTATTAAATTTTTTTCGTAGGGTTGAAGAGGATAGTATTCGTTTTTTTAGCAATTCAACCAGTTATAAATTATTTTTTCGCCAAGTGGTGTCATCACTGATTCGGGATGAAATTGAACTCCTTTTACATCCAAACTATTGTGTGATAATGCCATAATTTGTCCGTTTAAATCCTCGCAAGTAACTGTCAGGCAATCTGGAAAATTATCTTTTGACACTACCCATGAATGGTATCGTCCAGCTTCAAAGTTTTTAGTAATTCCTGCAAAAATTCGTTCATCATTTTTTATGACTTTCATTGGTGTTGCAACTCCATGATAAACATTTTCGAGATTAATAAGCTTTCCTCCAAATACTTCCGCAATCGCCTGCATTCCAAGACAAACTCCAAAAATGCTTTTCGAGGCAGAATATTCTTTTATTACTTGTTTCAAAATTCCTGCTTCATTGGGAATTCCCGGACCAGGAGATAAAACAATTTTATCGTATTTTGCAATTTCTTCTAATGCAATTTCATTGTTGCGAAATACATCAACTTTTTCATGTGAAATTTTCTCAATTGTATGAACCAGATTGTAAGTGAATGAATCGTAATTATCTAATATTAATATTTTCATTCGTTTTTTGATTAGTATATGCCTTTTATTAAGCTGTTTAATTTACCTTATGGACAGAAACTAATTAGTGTCTGTCAATAAAGTCAAGAGTTTGAAACAGAATGGACAAACTCTAATTAACTTAATAATAATTTCCTAAGCATATCAAGTGCTGTATTTTTAGCTCGTTCAATATTTCTAAGTCTATCGTCACCAAATTGATACTTTTTTGAAATAACATTATTTTCAGATGCTACTGCAATCCAAATAGTTCCAACAGGTTTTTCGGCAGTTCCTCCACTTGGTCCAGCAATACCTGAAACTGCAATTGAGTAATTTGTATTCAATTTATTCCTTACACCGTTTGCCATTTGTTCAACCACTTCCTTGCTTACAGCTCCATAAGTCAATAAATTATTTTTATCAACGCCTAATTCATTAATTTTTACATCATTAGAATATGAAATTACTGAGCCAACAAAATACTCTGAACTTCCAGAAATACTAGTGATAGCTTGTGATATCGCTCCTCCGGTGCAACTTTCGGCAGTAGATAGTGTTGATTTCTTACTTTTAAGTAAATCGGCTATTACTTCTTCTATTTTTTTCTCTTCTGTACTAATTAAATTTGATGGAATTATCTCTTTTAGCTTAAGAATTTCAGAATTTATCAAACTTTGTAATTCTTTTCTATTTGATCCTTTAGTACTAAATCGTAATTTAATTAAACCGGGCGATGGCAGATATGCTAATTTAATTCTTTTATCTAATGAATTTTCCCAATCTGAGATTTTTTCGGCTAAGTGAGCTTCAGGAATTCCATAAACTTGAATTGTTTTGTGTACAATTTCGGGAAGTGTAAATTTTGCCTTTATTCGAGGCAAAACTTCATTAGTTACAAGAAATTGCATTTCGAAAGGAACGCCAGGCATGAAAACAAAAATTTTACCAGCTTTTTCAAACCACATTCCAGGAGCAGTGCCAATAAAATTTTCTAATACAATGCAATTATCAGGAATCATTGCTTGATTTCTATTATTATCAATTATAGTATTGACTCCTCGCTTTTCCAGAAAAGTTTTAATATTAAGCAACGATTTCTCGTGCATAATCAACTTTGAATCAAAATATTCGCAAACAGTATTTTTTGTAATATCATCTTTAGTCGGACCTAAACCTCCAGTAACCAAAATTATATTTGCTCTATTTTCAGCGTCTTGTAAAGAAGTCAAAATATGATTTCTTTCATCAGAAATAGAAGTGATTTGGCAAACTGAGATTCCAATGGAATTTAATTTTTGAGCCATCCATGCGGAATTTGTGTCAACTATTTGACCTATAAGAATTTCGTCGCCTATTGTTATTATTTCTGATTTCATTTTTTTTCTTGCAGATTTCGCAGAAAACGCTGATTTCTTTTGTTTTGTTTTTCAGTGTTTTCTATTTTTGCATGTATTACTCATTATAAATTATTTATAATCCTAATTATTTTTATTGGATGTTCGTTAAAATTATAAGCAAACCTAGCTTTTTCTTTGTTAATTTCAAACATGTCTGAACTATGATATTTCGACAAGCTCAATACAAGTTTATAGAATTAAAGGATTTTATGATTAATTTAGAACTCTGCAAACTTTGTGAGAAAAAAGAATCTGCTAAACTCAGCGAAAACATCAGCGATAATCTGCGAGAACATTCTTCAATAATAAAACTCAGTTTCATATACCGCCACATTATTCATATTATCTGTTACTTCCAAGTTTAGCTTATGATTTCGACCTTTACTAATATGTTTATCAATAAAATAGGTTATTTTGTCGCTTTTTGGTTCGTATTCAAATAAAACCCATTTATTATCAATATATCCGTTGTAAAATAAAATGTCTGAAAAACTATCTGAAATATTAAATTGAATTGATTTTGAGCCTGATATATTTGCAGCCTTTGTTACATTAATTGGTTTGATTACAGGCTTAATTGTATCAAGCATAATAAAAAATTTGCCAAAATCTCTGGTTTCTGCCGTTACAAATCCATTCATATATTTACCACCTAACGAAATCAATCTTCCTTTATCGTTATAAGTTGCTATTAATGCTTTATCTATGTGCTTTTCAGGAATTTGCTTTGTAGCTTTTATTGAAACTGAATAAAATGTATTTATTGGTGTATATTTTTCGTGCACATGATGAACTTCAGAGTATGCACCTGCAATTGCAGGGCTTTTCATATATTTAAAATAAAGAGTATCATATAGTGCATCCTTAGGAATAGAAATCATTATATCTTCTCTTTGAAAGAAATTTTCATTATTGTATGGCATTATTTGTTCGCATGAAGGAGTCGAATTTGCAATATTTATTTCACTCAATTTTGAACCTTTAGCAGTAAATGAAAATACAGATGTATTTCCAAATATATCTTTCACTATATATTTCAAAGTATGAACAGAATCGTTTGAAAAATTAATTATTCCATTATCAATTACATCTTTATAAATTTCAAGCAAATTATTTGGTTCAAGAAAACTTTTATGAATTTTCTTGTTTTTTGTTTCATTTAAAACATAATCCATGTGGCTATTTATGTAACGTGTTTGCTCAAAAGAAATATCGTTCATTTCGAAATAAAAAATTCGCTTTTCGTTATCTAAAAGTTCAAGCGAATAAACTCCGCATTTATTTGACGATAAATCTGTAAAATCGTTTGTTTCTATTGCAAATCCGACATTTCCACAAGCACTAATTGTTGAGTTTTCGGTTAATTTATACTGCCCATTGCTTCCTGAAACTTCTAATCCAAATTTTGCTTTTTTACCATTCACATTACTATTATTATCAAGTGGATAGCAATATAATTGAAATATTTTAGGTGCAGTACTATCTTTTATTCTAAAGTTAAACATAAATGGATTCAGAGCATGTTCGGTAATTTCGTCTCTGATTTCAAAATGTAAATGCGGACCGCCCGAAGAGCCTGAGTTTCCTGATAATGCAATTAATTCGCCTTTTTTTACAGGAATTTGACCTTTGGAGGGAAATACATCAATTTCGAAAGTTCGAGTATCGTATTGAGCCTGACTAACAAAATCGTCAATTTTTTTTGTCATTGATTTTAAGTGTGCGTAAACCGAAACTAAGCCATTTGAATGAGTAACATAAACGGATTTTCCGTAACCCCACAGCGAAATTTTAACTCTCGAAACATAGCCATCGGCAACAGAATATATGTTTTTGCCTTCAACACCATCTGTCCGAAAATCAACTCCTGCGTGAAAATGGTCGGTTCGTAACTCTCCAAAACTACCAGCAATTGTTAATGGAATATCTAGTGGAGATGTAAAAAAATCGGGAGCACAATGACGTTGTGCATTAGAAATTAAGAAATTAAGAATTAAAAAATTAAGAATTATTTGAAATTTCATAGTATTAATAAACACATTCAATTTGTAATTTGATAACTATTTACACGATAAACTACTGCAATTACTGCATCAAGATTATAAAATTTCTCTTTCCTTTGAACAGTTCTGCAACCTTCTTTTTGAACTGTTTCCAAAATGGAAATAGTTGCCTCTTTTTGCAACTCACTAGTTTCATAAATATTATTTAAATGCTTACTAATTGCAGGAACTTCCACTCCAAACAACTCAGCCATACGTTTTTGTGTAAGCCAAAATGTTTCGTCCTGAAAAACAACTTCGACATTTACATTTCCCTTAGGAGTATTGTATAGTATTATATTTGATTGCTGCACAAATTAATTTTTTTCAAAAAATCAATAACAACATTTTTTAGCTTTTTTTCCACTTCCGCAAGGGCAAGGAGCATTTCTTTCAACTTTTTGAGATAACTGGTTTTGGAGGATTTAAAAGTCGCTCTACATCACTAATATCTTCCTTTTTGTCGGGTTCAATTCCTACAATAACCTGCCAATTATTGTCACTGCAAATTTTCATTATTTCAAAAGCTCTATCCTGAGTTTGAACTTTAACTATTGCTGGTTTTGATGTTGTACCTAATTTGCTCATAATATTATATTTGATTGCTGCATTAAACCTTTTTTATGTAATATTTAAAATTTAATATTTTAAACTTACATTTTACATCTTAAATATTACTTTTTACCTTTTACATACTCCTCCTGTACTGTCCACCAACGTTATACAATGCTTCTGTAATTTGACCTATTGAACAATATTTTGAAATTTCCATTATATGACTGAAAGCATTTGCGTTAGTTTTTGCAACTTTCTGTAATTCAGTTATTAATTGAGGAATTGTATCTTTATGTGTTTTATGCAATTCATTAAGCATCGAAATCTGATATTGTTTTTCGGTTTCTGTTGCACGAATTACTTCTCCAGGCGTTACAGTTGGACTTCCTTTTGACGATAGGAATGTATTAACTCCCATAATTGGAAGTTTTCCGCTATGTTTAAGTGTTTCGTAATAAAGCGATTCCTCTTGAATTTTATTACGCTGATACATTGTTTCCATTGCACCCAAAACGCCACCACGCTCAGTAATTCTGTCAAATTCGCTCAATATTGCTTCTTCAACCAAATCGGTAAGTTCTTCAATTATAAATGAACCCTGCAAAGGATTTTGATTTTTTGCCTGACCCAACTCATGATTTATAATCATTTGAATAGCCATAGCTCGACGCACAGACTCTTCTGTTGGAGTTGTTATCGCTTCATCATAAGCATTGGTATGCAATGAATTACAATTGTCATAAATTGCATAAAGTGCCTGTAAAGTTGTACGAATATCGTTAAAATCAATTTCCTGAGCATGAAGCGAACGACCTGATGTTTGTATGTGATATTTAAGCATTTGCGAACGTGAATCTGCTCCATATTTTAATTTCATAGCCTTTGACCAAATTCTACGTGAAACTCGTCCTATAACAGAAAATTCGGGGTCAATTCCGTTTGAAAAGAAAAATGAAAGGTTTGGAGCAAATTTATTAATATCCATACCTCTCGATACATAATATTCGACAAAAGTAAAACCGTTTGCAAGCGTAAATGCCAATTGTGAAATCGCATTAGCTCCTGCCTCTGCAATATGATAACCTGAAATAGAAACCGAATAAAAATTACGAATGTTGTTATTTATAAAATATTCCTGAACATCGCCCATTAATCTTAAAGAGAAGTCGGTTGAAAAAATACAGGTATTCTGAGCCTGGTCTTCTTTTAAAATATCTGCTTGAACTGTTCCACGAACTGCCGACATTGTTTCGCATTTGATTTTTTCGTAAACATCTTTTGGTAAAACTTTATCGCCTGTAATTCCTAAAAGCATTAGCCCTAAACCATCGTTTCCGTCGGGTAATTCACCTTGATATCGTGGTCTTACAGTTCCTTTTTCTTTATAAAATCTTTCTATCTTGGCTTCAACTTCTTTTTCTAGTCCATTTTTACGAATATAAATTTCGCATTGTTGGTCAATAGCTGCATTCATAAAATATCCAACCATAATTGGAGCTGGACCGTTAATAGTCATTGAAACTGAAGTATTTGAATGAGCCAGATTAAAGCCTGAATAAAGTTTTTTAGCATCGTCGAGGCAACAGATTGAAACACCTGAATTTCCTATTTTTCCGCATATATCGGGACGCAAATCGGGGTCATTTCCATAAAGTGTTACCGAATCGAAAGCTGTTGATAGCCTAATTGCGGGCAATCCTTTTGAAACATAATGAAAACGCTTGTTTGTTCGTTCGGGACCGCCTTCGCCGGCAAACATTCGAGTTGGGTCTTCGTTTTCGCGTTTAAATGGAAAAACTCCCGCTGTGTATGGAAATTCGCCCGGAACATTTTCCTGTAAATTCCATTTCAGAATATCGCCCCAAGCTTTATATTTTGGCATTGATATTTTAGGAATTTTCAAATGCGACAATGACTCGGTATGTGTCTGAATTTTAATCTCTTTATCGCGAACTTTATAAACATAAAACTCGTCTTTGTATGATTTTACTTTTTTGTCCCAGTTTTCTATAATTTTTTTATTATTTCCATCAAGTTCGAGTTCAACTTTGCTGTATAAACCGTCTAATTCTGAAGCAATTGATTTATCATTTTTTGCGGCAAGTTCAATTGTATTTTTTATTGAATATAAATTTTGGGCAATTGCAGCTTGTTTCTCAACCCATTTGTCGTAATTTCGGTTCGATTCCGAAATCTCTGATAAATAGCGAGTTCTATGAGGAGGAATTATATAAACTTTTTCAGAAATTTCTTCATTTATATCAATTTTTGATTCAAACTTTACTCCTGTTTTAATTGCAATTCTTTCTAATAAAGCAAGATACAAATGATTTACACCTGGGTCGTTAAATTGTGAAGCTACTGTTCCATAAACCGGCATTGTTGACAAATCGTCGTGAAAAAGCTGATGGTTACGTGAATATTGTTTTTGTACATCACGAAGTGCATCTAAACCACCTCGTTTATCAAATTTATTTAGTGCAATAATGTCAGCAAAATCAAGCATATCAATCTTTTCCAATTGGCTTGCAGCTCCATATTCAGGAGTCATTACATACATTGAGACATCACTATGGTCAACTATTTCGGTATCAGATTGTCCAATGCCTGATGTTTCAAGAATTATTAAATCAAAACCAGCAATTTTTACAATATTAAGAGCATCCTGAACATATTTTGATAAAGCAAGATTCGATTGACGCGTTGCAAGCGAACGCATATAAACTCTATCGTTATTTATTGAGTTCATGCGAATACGGTCGCCAAGTAAAGCACCACCAGTTTTTCGTTTCGATGGGTCAACCGACACTATTGCAATTGATTTATTTTCAAAATCAAGTAAAAAACGACGCACAATTTCGTCAACCAATGATGATTTTCCTGCCCCACCTGTACCAGTAATTCCTAATACTGGAGTTTTTACATTTTTTGCTTTTTCAGCAATCAAACTGATTATTTCTTTATTTTCATCAGGAAAATTTTCTACGG
>MEND01000028.1:0-4476 GCA_001768975.1 Bacteroidetes bacterium GWA2_31_9
TGCTGACAAATATTACTTTGGTGTATCATCATCACAATTATTAAACAATAAAATTGTGTTTTATGATGTCGAATCAAACACTTTAAGAAGGCTTGCAAATCACATTTTTGTTTACGGTGGTTACAAATATGATATTAATGATAAATTTAATTTAGAGCCATCTGTATTATTAAAAAAGGTAAGTCCTGCTCCACTTCAGTTTGAGATAAATGCTAAAGTAACATACTCTAAAATGGTTTGGCTATCTATTGGTTACAGAACTGCCAACGGACCTAATTTAACATTAGGTTATAATATGCAAGATCAATTATATTTTGGATATTCTTATGATTTTCCGATGTCAAACATTGGAAAGGTAAGCACTGGAACTCATGAGTTTATGATTGGTGCAAGGTTTAATAAATATAGAGTTGCTAAAGCAGATAAACTTCTTGAGTAATGAGATTTTATTTAATATTTGCAATATTTCTTTTCCTTCTTTCATGCAAATCTGACAAAAAAGAAGTTGTTGTTTTAGATAGTAGATACTTGACAAGACATCAAATGATTAGTATTATTAAAGATATTCATTTAGTTGATGCTACATTATCGGTTTTACAACCACGGACGAGTAATAATGATAAATATTTTGCAGCTTATTATTACAACGATATTTTTCAAAAGCATAAAATCACTAAAGCATTTTTCGAAGAAAATGTAATTTATTATTCGTTACATCCTCAGGTTTTCGAAGAAGTATATGACTCTGTTCAGATAGAAATAAGCAAATTGCAAGTTACACAAGAAATTTTCGATGAATATTAAATATGCGAAAATTATCGGCGCATTATGTTTATCCTATTAATTCAGCTCCTATTAAAAATGGAATACTAATTATTGATGTTGAAAACAAAGTTTGTGATTTAATTGACCCTAAAAATTCAAATATTGATTCAATAGAAAATCTTGAATTTTACAATGGCGTAATTGTTCCAGGGTTTATTAATAGCCACTGTCATTTAGAACTATCATATTTAAAAAATAAATTCCAAGAAAAATCAAAACTTGCCGGATTCATTTACAACATTAATAAAAACAGGAATATAGGTGTCGAAAATGCAGAACTTTGTATTGAAAATGCACTAAACGATATTAAAAAAAATGGTATTGTAGCTGTTGGTGATATTTCAAATTCAAATTCGACTTTTCCTTACAAAATAAACTCATCAATTTTTTTTCACACTTTTATTGAATGTTATGGAATAAATCCTGATGATGCAAATAATAGATTTAGCAATACCATTAAGCTATATGAAGAATTACAAAAAAATAATTTAAACGGCTCTATTGTTCCACATGCCCCCTACTCTCTTTCAAAAAAATTATTTAATCTGATTTATGAGTTTAATCAATCAAATAAAAATTCAATTGTCAGTATTCATAATCAAGAAAGTGATGAAGAAAATAAGCTGTTTAAAACAAAGTCAGGAGAAATATATGATGTTTTAGTAAAACTTGGCTCAGATAAAGATTTTTTTACCAAAACTGGAAAAAGTTCTTTCGATTCAATTAAAGAATACTTACCACAGAAAAACAATACTATACTTGTTCATAATACATTTTCTCAATATGAAGACATAGTAACAGCTGAAAAATATTTTGAAAAACTTTTTTGGTGTATTTGTCCAAATTCAAATCTATATATCGAAAATACTTTGCCCGATTTGAAAATGATGAATAAATATTGCAAAAATATTACATTAGGGACAGATAGTTTAGCATCAAATTATGAATTATCAATTTTAAAAGAGCTTATTACTATTTCAGAAAGATTTCCAGAAATTAGCTTCGAGGAAACTATCAAGTGGGCAACAATTAATGGAAGTAACGCATTAAATATTCAAGAAATTTTTGGGAGTTTCGAAATAGGGAAAAAGCCGGGAATTAATCTAATTCAGAATTTCGATTTCGATAAAATGAATGTTTCAAAAAATAGTAATATTAAAGTTTTAGCCTAATCATATAATGATTTTTAAAGCAATTTACTTACTTTTCATTCACAGTATATTAACTTTTAACACATCGTTTTCGCAAGTTTATACAGATTATTTTCCAAATGGAAAGTTAAAATTTGAAGGAACTTATCGTGATGGATTAAAAACCGGAATTCATACTTTTTACTATAAAACCGGAACAAAACAGCTTGAATGTTTTTACATTAACGATACCCTAAATGGAATTTTAAACTCATGGTATAATAATGGTGAATTAAAATATTATGGAAATTTCAAAGATGGAAAAATGAACGGCAAATGGGTTTATTGGCATAAAAACGGCAAACAAAAATCGCAGCTGTATTATATTGACAATGTGCTTGAAGATTACAGCTACGAATGGTACAATAACGGAAAATTAAAAGAAAAAGCTTTTTATATATCAGGAGTTTTAGAAGGTACTTGGGCTACTTGGCATAAAAACGGAAATAAAAAGGTTGAAGGGAAATGTGTGCAAGGATATAAAGAAGGGTTATGGACTGAATGGTACGAAAATGGAAACAAAAAATCGGAAATTGAATACAGTTATGGTCAAATTTCTGGAAAACCGAAGTTTTGGTGGAGCAATGGAAGACCTGATGATTTCCCTAACATTTATTATCTTCGCAATAATGATTCTGATAGCACAAGTACAAATTCAAACTATGATTACTAATGAAAACATTTTTATTTGATGATATAATTTTCGGACCAGTAAACAGCCGAAGACTAGGAAAATCACTAGGAATTAACCTACTGCCAACAACCTCAAAGTATTGCAATTTTAATTGCATATATTGCGAATGTGGTTGGACAAAAAATAGCGGCAAAATAGACTTTCATTCTGTCGAGTCGGTTATAAGTGAACTTGAAAAAGTTTTAGCAAAATATTCTGAAACTAATGAAAGTCTTGATGTTATAACTTATGCAGGAAATGGAGAGCCAACACTTCATCCTAAATTCAGCGAAATTATTGATAAAACAATAATATTACGTAACAAATACTGTCCGAATGTAAAAATAGCAGTACTCTCAAATGCAACAATGCTTCATAAAGAATCTGTTTTCAAATCATTACTAAAAATTGATTTGCCAATACTTAAACTTGATTCTGGAATTGAATCGACAATAATTAATATAAATCAGCCAACCGGAAGTTTCAGCATTTCTAAACTTATCGAAAATTTCAAAAAATTTGATGGCAATTTTCATTTGCAAACAATGTTCTTAAAAGGAGAATTCAATGGAAACATTATTGATAACACAACGGAAGTTGAAATTGATGCATGGTTAAAAATAATTGAAGAAACTAAACCAAAACAGGTTATGATTTACTCAATTGCTAGAAATACTCCTGCCGATAACTTAAAACCTGTTTCTGTTGAAGAATTAAGCATTATTGCTAAAAAAGTTAGAAAATTAGGAATAGAAGTATTAATTACGCCATAAATTGCACATTATCAATCCAAAAAAAATATTAATAAGCCCTCTCGACTGGGGATTAGGACATGCAAGCCGTGACATTCCTATCGTTCAGAAGTTAATTGAACTCGGACACGAAGTTATAATTGCTGGCTCAGGAAACTCGCTATTGCTTTTAAAAACTGAATTTCCTCAACTAAAATCTATTTATTTACCATCGTTTAATATAAAATATTCAAAAGGAAAAAGTCAGTTATTCAGGATTATACTCTCAACTCCAAGGTTTATTTATCGTATTGTGAATGAAAAGAAAATCTTAAAAAATATTATAAAAGAACATAATATTGCTATTGTAATTTCTGATAACAGATACGGTCTTCACAATCCAAATTGCTTGTCAGTTCTTATCACACATCAACTTAGAATAAAAATACCTAAAAGTATTTCATTTGTCGAAAAATTACTTCAAAAAATAAACTATAATTTTATTGAAAAATTTGATGAATGTTGGATTCCAGATTACGAATCTGAGCATAATATTTCTGGCGAATTAGCTCATCCCGAAACGTTACCATCAAATGTTAAATTTATAGGTCATCTATCAAGATTTGAAAAATCATTTAACGACTTTGGAAATATTAAAGAAAACGACATACTTGTAATACTATCGGGACCGGAACCTCAAAGAAGCATTCTTGAGAAAATTCTGATTAAGCAGGTTAGTGAAATTGACTCAAAAGCAATTTTCGTTAGAGGTGTTAACGAATTCAGTAACAATATTGAAAATGCTGAAAATATTGAATTCATAAAGTTTGCCGATAGTAAAACAATTTCAAGTTTAATTAAATGTTCAAAAATTATTATTTCCAGAGCAGGATATTCTACAATAATGGATTTAGTTGCATTATCAAAAAGTGCGATTCTTATACCAACCCCAGGTCAAACTGAGCAAGAATATTTAGCTGAATATGTTAAAAATAAAGGCTGGTTTTATACTCAAAAACAAAATGAAATAAATTTGAGTCAAGCAATTTTTGAGCTT
>MEND01000028.1:4567-11695 GCA_001768975.1 Bacteroidetes bacterium GWA2_31_9
TGGAATTGATATTTCGGATTTTGCAGAACGAATATATGACGGTCGATTTCCCTTTTTAGTACTTGCATGAAGCGTAAACTGACTTACAACTAATATTTCAGCTTTGATTTCTGAAACAGAAAGATTCATAACTCCATTCTCGTCATCAAAAATTCGTAAACGAGAAATTTTCCCCGATAAATATTCAATATCTTCAAAATTGTCAGCCTCTTCTATTCCAAGTAAAACCAAAACACCATGTTTTATAGATGAATATTCCTCATTATTAATTGCTACATTTGCACTTATAACTCTTTGTATTACAGCTCTCATTTTATTTTGATAAAAGACTTGTTAAATAATGAAACTAATTACACTTTTGAGAGTATAAAGTTACACTTAAATTAATAAATAATGATTCGCTTTTACTTAGTTTGTTTTCTAGTTTTTCAATTTCTATATTCAAACTCACAAATACCAACTGGTTACTATAATTCTGCACAAGGCTTAACCGGAATTCCTCTAAAACAAGCACTACACAATATAATAAAAAATCATAATTCTGTAAGCTACAGTTCTCTTTGGTCATATTTTCAACAAACTGATAAAAAAGCAAATGGAAAGGTTTGGGATATGTATTCTGATAATCCTAACGGAACACCACCATACGAATATACTTATACATCTGATCAATGTGGCTCATATAGTGGTGAGGGAGTTTGCTATAACAGAGAACACTCTTGGCCTCAAAGCTGGTTCAATAGTAATAGCCCAATGGTTTCAGATTTATTTCACCTATACCCAACTGATGGATATGTAAACGGAAAACGTGGCGATAATCCTTATGGAAATGTTGGTTCTGTTACATGGACATCATTAAATGGTAGTAAATTAGGTTACTGCAACTTTCCTGGCTATACGGGTTTAGTTTTTGAACCAATTGATGAATATAAAGGTGATCTTGCACGAACTTATTTTTATATGTCTGTTAGATACTACACAGAAGATGGAAGTTGGCTAACAAATGATATGGTTATAAAATCAGATATAAAAGACTGGGCTTTAAAAAATCTTTACGAGTGGCATTTAGCTGATACTGTTAGCCAAAAGGAAATTGACAGGAATAATAAAGTATATGGTATTCAGAATAATAGAAATCCATTTATCGACCACCCCGAATATGTTGAAATGGTTTGGAATACAATCTTAGGAATACAGAATCACAACGAGAATGTATATTCATTTAAACTATTTCCAAATCCAACAACCGACAACGTAAATATTTCAATAAATTCAAAAATAGATTTTTCGTCAGCTAAGATAAATATTTATAATAATCTTGGACAAAAAGTTTCAAATTCGATAATTCAAGAAAAAAACAGTAAAATTGATGTAAGTTACTTACCAAAAGGATTTTATTTGGTTTCAATTACAATTGACGATGCCAATTATTTTGAAAGACTGTTTATTGAATAATTTATAGGCTTATTAACCTTCGACAAATTTCAAACTCATAACCACGGCTTTCGGCAAATTTCATTAATTTAATTTCTTGTTCACGCTTGTTTGAACTTTTTATTGTTTTTGCTTTTTTTCTGAGTTCTTCTGAAATAATCGCTTCATAATCTTCTTGATTTATGGAATCTATCGCATCAGCAATAACACTTGAATGAATTCCATTTTGACTAAGCATATAGGCAAGTTTTTTCTTTCCCCATTTATTAAACTTCAGTTTATCATTTACATAAGCTGATGCAAATCTTAAATCGTTTATAAAATTACTTCCTTGTAATTTTTCTAAAATTTGCTTCGAATCATTAGAATTAAAGCCCCAAGTTCTAAGCTTTTTTAATATATCATTCGGACTTTTTTCTTGTTTTGCACAAATATTTGACAACCGTCTTATTGCTTCTTTTTCATCAATAATTTTATCCATTTTTTTGAGCTTTTGCCATTCGGAATTTATCGTTAATATCTTTGACGATTTCAATGTTTTTATAATTGAATTTCGAAATCAATTCTTCAATCTGAGAATGATATATTTCATTGATTTCAAAATAAATCCAACCGCCACTAACTAAGTACTTTTCTGCAAATTGTAATATTTTATCATAAAAAAATAACGGACTATCATCAGGAGCAAAAAGTGCAATATGTGGTTCGTAATCCAATACATTTTTTTGCATTGCAGACGTTTGGTACTTAATTACATAAGGAGGATTGCTAACAATTATATCGAATTTTTCATTAACCTTATAATTCTCACAGTTAGCAATATCGAGTTTAAAAAATGACACGTTGCAATTGTTTCTAACTGCGTTATTTTTAGCCACTTCAAGAGCTTTTTCAGAAATATCGCAAGCAAAAACCTCCGCTTTAGAAATATTTGTCGAAAGGCTTATTGCAATACAACCCGAACCTGTTCCAATATCAAGTATTTTTAATCTGCTTTTTGAATTCAGTTTGTCGTTAATGATCAAATTAACAAGCTCTTCTGTTTCTTGTCGTGGAATAAGAACATTTTCATTAACAATAAAGTTTAAATCGAAAAAACTAGATTCGCCAATAACATACTGAATTGGTTTTGATTGCTTTAATTCAGACAAACAATTATTAAAATCCAATAATTTTTCAATAGGAATGTTGTTGTTAAAATTCAAATGAATTTCCGACTTTGTTGATTTAAACACATGTTCTGCAAGTATATAAAAAATGCTTTCACATTCGTGTTCAGCATATAAATGTTTTAAGGTTTTTATAAAGTTATTTTTTAAATTCTTGAACGTCATAATTTTTCCGATTTAAATTTCGAAATGATAACCAATTGAAATAAGATGGATTACTCTAACGTTAACGTTTTTAAAATGTTTACTTGAAGGGATACTAATATCCAAATCAAGTCCATGATATTTTGATCTTCCAAACCTAAATTCCAAACCAATACCTATTGTCGTTCCTGGTTTAAACGGATAATAAATATTATTAGTGCCATACATTAACTTAGTATTTATTCGGAATGCATTATCAGAATTATGTGGAACTATTTGAGCTTGCCCACCAAAGTTAAAGCATTCAAATCTTGGATTAGCTGCAAAAAAGATTGAAAAAGCTTGAATTGGAAATACTGAAATTTTAGCACCATATGTTCCTCCATATGCAGAACCAACTCCTAGTGCAATATCAAAACTATGGTTTTTAATACTTTCTTGTGAAAATGATATTTTAATAAATAAAATAAAAAAGACTACAAAAGAAATTAAATTCTTCATTTGATTTTATAAAATATATTTTAGATTTTAATACCAAGAATTGTTATGTCATCAATCTGTTCTCCTCTACCAATCCAATTAATCAAAGTAGTTTCTAAAACTTCCTTTTGCTCTGAAAGCGATTTTTCGGAGTTATCTATCAACAATTTTTTTAATTGATATGATTTATATTTTTTACCATTTGGTCCACCAAACTGATCTTGAAAACCATCGCTCATTAAATATATAGTATCGCCTTTTTGGAGTTGTATTTCGTGATTTGTGAAGCTATCCATGCGGTCGTAAATGGCAATTGGCATTTTGTCGGGTTTCACTTCCTGTAACACGAACCTCTGGTTCGTAGGTTCCTCAAGATTTTCCAAATTTTGGAAATTTGGAAAATCTGTATCACGAACCTCTGGTTCGTTAGACAACAATCCAGAGGATTGTGTTACTATACGAACAACCCACAGCGGATTGTTTGCTCCAGCCCATTGGGCTTGGTAAAGTTCAGAATTAATCCCCCCAGCCCCCTTTAGAAAGGGGGAATTGGAACTTTGCAAATGTTCATCACTTTGGACTTTAGACTTGGAACTTGAAGCTTGAGACTTGGGGCTTTGAACTTGGGACTTTATAACAATGAGGCTAATGTCCATTCCATCTTTTTGTTCACCACTTTGTCCAGTTTGTTGTAGTGCGTTTATTATTTCTTCTCTTAAATGGTTTAAGACCTGATTGGCTTGAATAACTTCTTTTCTTCGTACGATTTCATTCAAAAAGCTAATTCCCAGCATACTCATGAATGCTCCCGGAACGCCATGCCCTGTACAATCAGCTACAGCATAAATTTTAATATCTGCGACTTGTGTTGCCCAGAAAAAATCGCCACTTACAATGTCTTTGGGATGAAATAGAACAAAAGTCTCAAATTCCAGATTCCAGGTTTCAAATTCCAAGGTTTGAGACTTGAGGCTTGAATCTTGTGACGTTACTATGTCGCATGTTGTTTTATCGCTTTGATTATCGTTTGTGGTTGCGACAAGATTGATGTTTGATTCTTTTTCTATAAACATTTCGGCAGGCTCAATGCACCGCATTTCGCTATTACGTAGCTTTTCTGATTCCATGTCTTGGTTCTTGGTTCTTAGAATTTGGGACTTGGAGCTTAAAGAGGGAAGCATTGCCTGCTGAATCCTTAATGCATAATTAATACTATCGGTAACTTCTTTGTGAATTTCCTCAATTCTATCCTTCTGTTGTGTAACTAAATCACGTTGAGTTTCAATTTCATCTCTTTGAGCAGAAATTTCTTCTTTTTGTTGCCTGATTTCCTGATTTTGAAAGGTTAAAAGCTGATTATCTTTTTTCTTACGTTTGTAGTTTTTAAACATTACATAAGCCAATAAAATCATTAATATAAATCCAAAAATGAATGAATTACGTAAAACTTTTTGTTTTGAAAGTTCTGCTTTTTGGCTAATTTCTTTTTGCTCTTGCTCAAATGCTTGCTGTTTCTGAATTTTATCAAACTCAAACTGCATTTCGAGTTGTGTTAGTTTTTTAACATTATCATCGCTGCTTAAACTATCCGAAATTTCTTTATATCTTAAATGATGCTTGTAGGCATTTTTAAAATCATTTATATCTGCGTATAATGCACTTATTTGACCTTCACAATATTGAGCAGAAATAAATAATTTTTTTTCGATTGCAATATTTACAGCCTTTTGAGTATATTCAATAGCCTTGTCATATTGATTCAATTTGGTATATATATCTCCAAAATTTGACAAACTATGTATAACACCCTCAATGTCTTCAACTTTTTCTCTAAGTTCTATGCATTTCTGATTGTATTCAATTGCACTTTTAAAATCAGTTTTAAAATAGTAAATACTAGCAATATTTGAATATCCCATTGCTAAACTATAATCATCACCTATTTGTTTACTTACCTCAACACTTTCCTCGTATTTCATTAAAGCAGAATCTATTTCACGCTTCTCCATATATAAAACACCCATATTGCCTAAAACATCGGCTAAACTACTTTTATCATCAGTTTGTAATATAATGCTATACACTTTATTAAAGTATGATAAAGCCAAATCGAAGTTTTGTAAAGAATAATACAAACTTCCAATACTCATATATAAAGTAGAAACTTGTTTTTTGTCGCCAAGCTCTTCTCTAATTGATAACGCCTTAAACATATATTCCATTGATTTAGCATAGTCTCCTTTATCTTTATAAACATTTCCTAAGCCATGATATTCAGAAGCAATTCCCTCTTTATTGTTTAATTTTAGTTCAATTTCGAGACTTTTATTATAATACTCAATAGATTTATCTAAGTTGCTTGTATAATTATACACATTAGCCATGTTACTAATAGCAATAGATTGCTTTAAAAGATTATTTGCTTTAACAGCTAAATCGTAAGATTTTTGATAAAACTCTAAGGCTTTAATATTTTCGCCCTTATTGTGATAAGCAGAGCCTAGTCTATTATACCCATCGATTAAACCAATTGCATAACCGATTTTTTCAGAAATTTCAATTGCTTTACTTGAATATTCTTTAGATTTTTCAGGATTTAATCTAGAGTTTATCCATGCTAGTTCGATATATGTATTAACCTTTATTGTGTCAATGTTTGTTGATTTAATAAGGTTGAGCAGAGAGTCTGATGAGTTTTGAGCATATAAACTTAAAACACAAAAGAATAACAAAAAAACTAATAATTTTTTTAGAATTTTCATTATTCTTTTAGTCATTATGAGTCAATCTCTTGACTTTATAAACAAATATTAATTATATACCCCTGTTACAAATAATTAATTATTCCCTAAAATAAGAGGCAAACCATCTTTACCGCTTCCGATTACAACAACTTTTGCATTTGCAGAATTGGCTAAGCTTATTGTTGCTTCAATGCCTCTCATCTTTAAAAGCTTGTCGGACAAACTGTTATTAATGATATTATTAGCCCTTGATTCTCCTTCGGCTGCTATACGCTTTCTTTCAGCTTCACTTTTTTCTTTATCTAATTTGAATTGATATGCAAGAGCTTCTTGTTCTTGGGTTAACTTACTCTCAATTGCTTGCTTAATATCTGCAGGCAAATTTATTGAACGAATCAACAGTGCCCTCATTTCTATACTATTTGCTGTAAGAACTTCTTTGGTTTCGTTAATAATTTCACTTTCTACCTGATTTCTCTTTGTAGAATAAATCTCTTCTGCTGTATATCGACCCATTACTTTTCTAACCGATGAACGAACTTCAGGAATTACTAACTGAGTAATGTATTCTTTTCCAAATGTTTCATGCAAATATCCTATTCTGTTATATACAGGATGAAATCTAACAGAAACATCAACACTTACAGATAAACCATTTTTTGCTAAAACGTCCATTGTTTCTTCCTTTTGCTGTTCAAGTACATTATAAATTAACAAATCGTTCCAAGGAGCAACAACCTGAAAACCAGGTTCAATAATATTTGTTTTATCTAATCCATCAGAGAATTTTCTAAATATTACAGCACGTTCGCCTGGCTTTAATGTATAAAACATGTTGCTACTCATTATTAATACTATAAGTAAAATAACTCCTCCTAAAATAAGAATTGGTGAAAATTTCTTCATGATAAATAAATTTTAAAATTAGATTAGCAAGTTAAGAATTTTTTTAGAACTGTCTTTGTGTATTATTGATAAAGACCTTTTTTTAACACATCTCATTTGTGCTTAACAGCAGAAAAAGAGACATGATTAATTCAAATTCTGAATATATAACATTTGTAAGTCGTTGTTTTTTAAATCATAATCCAAAAAGAATATTTTATTGCTGTGAACTCTGATTTTGTCAACAAAAATAAAGTTTGGAATTGTAAAAG
>MEND01000029.1 GCA_001768975.1 Bacteroidetes bacterium GWA2_31_9
ATTAACTTCATCTGTTTCTAATGTAAGTTGCAATGGTTTTTCTGATGGTAGTATTGAAATTATTCCGAGTGGAGGTCAAACTCCTTACTCTTATTTGTGGTCGAATGGTGAAACTATTAATACTTTATCGGCTATAAGTTCATCTACATTTTCAGTTACAGTAACTGACGCTAATTCAGCATATATTACTGAAACCTTTACAATAACAGAACCTCCACAATTAATTGCAAGTATATTATCTCAAACAGATGTAACTTGTTTTGGGCTTTCAGATGGTTTAATAATCTCAAATGTTATTGGAGGAACTTTGCCTTACTCGTACTTATGGTCAGATTCTCAAACAACTCCTTATGCAATTAATCTTTTTTCAGGTTCTTATGATTTAACTGTTTATGATGCAAATTTTTGCGAATCAACTATAAACTCTTTTATTAGCGAACCTGCTCAGATTTTAATAAGTTCATCAGTTACCGATGTTACATGCGGTGCAACATCTGACGGAGCAATAAATCTGACAGTTTCGGGTGGCGTTAGTCCTTATACATTTAATTGGTCAAATGGCTCATCTATTGAAGATTTATTAAATATTCCTATCGGAATTTATACAATAACTATAACAGATGGAAGTTCTTGTGCATTGAGTCAAAATTTTAACGTAGGTTCGGGCGGAAATATTATTGTAACAGATTCGGTTATAAATGTTTCGTGTTTTGGAGCGAACGATGGTCAAATAAATTTAAATGTTAGCGGAGGAACTCCACCATTTAGCATTAACTGGTCAAATGGTTCTACTTTGAATAATTTATCCAATTTATCATCTGGTAATTATAGTGTAACTATTTCTGATAGTACTTCTTGCAGCAAAGTAATTTCATACAATATTACACAACCTGTATCAGAACTATCTGCTTCTGGCGTTTCTACTACTGTTGCAGATTGTAATTATAGCTGTTCGGGGTCGGCATCGTTAACAATTATCGGTGGTACAAGTCCGTATAATTATTTATGGTCTGGAGGTCAATCTGTAAACCCTGCACTTAATATGTGCCCTGGAATGAATACAGTTACAATCACAGATGCTAATGGTTGTTTCAAGCAATATAGCGTTCAGATAAATATTGAATCTCTTTCAAAAATCAAAGGAAATATTTATTATTCGGGAATTTTATTGCCTGTAGATGCTGCTATAATTGAACTGTGGAAAGAAACAACCTCTAATAATTCAGGAAAACAAAAAGTTGGTGATTTACATAATGTTAATAATGGATATTATGAATTTACAGGTTTATCATCAGGAACTTATTACGTTAAAGCAAAGATTATAGCTCAAGGTGATTATCCAAATACACTTCCTACATGGTACGACACAACCAGTCATTGGTTTTATGCTTCTCCAATAGTTTTAGAATGTAGTGCAACACAAAATATAAATATTAATATGTTGCAAGTTCCGGCAATGGCAAATGGAAATACTGAAATTCACGGAAAAGTTACAACTGCTACAACCAATAAATCTATACTTGGCGAACCAATTCCGGGAGCCGAAATTACTCTTGAACAAGAGCCTGATGATGAACCAATTATCTCAACTTCTACCGGAAATGACGGAACTTACGATTTTATGGACATTCCTAGTGCAAGTTATATAATTGTAGTTGATATTCCTGGATATACACAATTTGAAACCTATAATATTACAGTCAATCCAAATGATATTAGCATTAATAATTTGAATTTTGTTGTTGATACCAATGATGTTGGGCTAGGAATTTATGTTGACCATACGATATTTGTTCCTTTAGTAAATGGAAAATTTATGGCAGTTAATGTTTTTCCAAATCCTTTTACTGAGAATATCAATATTGAATTTACACTAGAAGAATTGGCAAATGTAAAAGTTGACATTATTGATGCATTAGGAAAAAATGTTATAAACGTTTGCAATGATAATCAATCAGTTGGAAAACATTCTTATAATTTTAAAGACGAACTTCCAGTGGGAGTATATTTCGTGAAAATTTCTATTGATAATACTGTTTACGTTAAGAAGATTGTAAGAAAAGGTTAGTAGTTTTTGAAATTCTCAAAACTACAAATTGAAAATCCTTGTTGGTATTTTAACTGACAAGGATTTTTTATTTTATGAGATAAATTTGATTGTAAATCCTAAAACTCACAGATTCTACGCTAAATTGTTGTTTATCAGTCAGGTGAAAACACCAGGCTGAAGCACCATGCCTTCCCGATGTTAAATTGGGACACTTACAAATAAACTTGCGGATTCAAGGTAAATCAAAGAAATCTTTTCAACCCTTCAATCGTAAATATTTTTTATAACCCCAAGAAGCTAATAAAGTAAAACTAAAAAATCCAATTAGTTTAAAACAATTAGCAAGAATTGAAAAAACTCCATATCCTCTTAAAAAAATATTGTAATAGGCATTTATGCCCCAGTTTAATGGCGAAAATTCACTAATGTTTTTCATAACATCAGGCATAACATAAACTGGAATCCAGATACCGCCAATTGCAGCCAAAATAATTACAGAAATTGCACCAAACGACGAAGCCTGATAGTGAGTTGTTGCAATTGAACCAATTAAAACACCATATCCACAAGCAGCTAACGAAGTTGAAAGTGAAACTAAAACAATTGCTAAAAAACTATTTCCAATATTTAATTCCGGCATTCCAAATAACGGCAAAACAAAATAACCTATTGAAAATAAAAAAACAACTAAGATTAAACTAATTACTGTATAAACTATAATCTTTGCAAATAATATAATTATATAAGGCACCGGCATTGTTAAAATTCGATTTAAACTCCCATCGTTTCTTTCTTTTATAATATGCGATGCCATTGGAATAATAATAAAAAATATGGCAAAAATTGTCCATGCAGGAACATTATGCTGAACAGAATTTGGCATAATCATATCGGGTTCAGTACTTGCTATAATTTCGTCAAAACTAAGTAGTTTGTCGCCATTAAATGTTATATTTTTATTACCAGAGAAACGTTTATTTATTTCTTCTGTTAATGAAGTAGAAATAATTTTCATTTCAATTTTAGTGGTAAAATTTTCGATTGAACTTATAATTGAATTTTTAAATGACTGAATAACAAGTGGGTCGATAAATATTTTAACGTTAATAACTTCCTTATAAATTTTCTCAACAGATAATCCTTGATTCATACAAACTAAAATATATCGTTTTACTGTATTCCTTATAATTATTGATGAACTGTCGGGTATAACAATTCCCAATTGAAAAAGGCCATCCGAAACCAGATTATTTATTTTATTTTCAGTTAATTTTTGCCCATTATAATTTTCTATTACATCAAAATACCCTGAATTAATCAATCCATTTTTAATTGAAATACCTAAAGAATCATTGTCAGAATCGACTAATAGAATTGGTGTTTTTGATTTGCTTATTTTCTTAAATGACGAATCTTGCAAAAGTGTCATTATTATAAGCAACGCCATTGGCATTACAAATACAATAGCCAATCCTGCTTTGTCTCTTATAACGATTAATGTTTCCTTAATTATTGATGCAAATAATTTATTCAATTTCAGATGTTTGTTTTAAAAATAATTCTTCCAGATTTTTGCAATTATTTTGGTTTAAAATTTCAGAAATCGTTCCATTAACTTTTATTATTCCGTTATTAATAATTGTAATTCTATTACAAAGATTTTCAGCTTCTTCCATTTGATGCGAAGTATAAATTATTGAAGCACCGTTATTGTTAAGTTCATTTAAAAGTTCAATAATTACAGATTTGGAATAAACATCAATTCCAACAGTAGGTTCATCAAGGAATATAATTTTGGGGTTATGTAAAATTCCTGCAATTAAGTTTACACGTCGTTTCATTCCACCCGACAAAGTATTTATTTTGCAATTAGCTTTATTTTGTAAATCTAACTTATTTATAAAAAAGCTAATTCTCTCTTTTAATGTTTTTTTATTTAAGCCATACAATTTACCGAAATAAACAAGATTTTCATGAATTGTAAGAGTTGGATAAAGTGCAATATCTTGAGGAACAACGCCAATTTGTGTTTTAATTTCATTTGCAGAAGTTCTGATGTTATTTTCTAAAATAAAGGCATTACCGCTATAAAAGGTTGTAATACCTGTTAAAATTGAAATTGTAGTTGTTTTTCCAGCCCCGTTAGGTCCTAAAAATCCAAAAAAATCTTTTTCAAATATTTTAAATGATATATTGTTTAATGCAGGTACAGAAGTTCCTTTATAAAATTTAGTAAGGTTTTCGACCTTAATTATGGCTTTTGAATCTTGTTTCACTGAATTATTTTCTTCAGTTGTTTAAATAAAATCTCTTCTTTATCAGCAATATTTTTAAGCATTTGTGAAAGTTCTGAATAAGTTATTATTTTTTCGCCACGCCCCTTACAGTTTCTTGCAGCATTTACAGAAAATTCTCTCCATCTATCACCAATTTCAGTCATATCAGTAGATAATTTTTTTAAATCAGGTTTATTTAAAATTGTGGCAGACTCTTGTAAAAAGGCAGCATAAATAAATCTGAAACCAGCACCACCAGTCCCAATTTCTTCCATCATTCGTATGAATTGACCTAACCATACTGCAGCATTTTTATCTCCTAATTTTTGTGGCCATTTTTCCATGCGTTTAGCAAAATATCTAATTCCTTTTATTCCAAACAAAGGAAGAGGAATATTTAGCATGTGATAACATGTTTGTGAAATTCCTTTTTTAATTGCTGATTCAATAGAAATTTTTTCTGGAAATGAAACTGGATAATACATCTTACCATTTGGAGCAAATGGTCCTTTTGCATAACGAACTTTTATAAGTTCTTCACGAGTTAGAGTTGTAGTATTTTCCAAAACAGGGTCGCTAATATAATAAGTATTACCTTCTTTTCCATATACAACAATATTGTGCATATTGAAATGAAAACGTAACGCTCTTGGAAAATAAGTTAAATGATAAGCTCCAACTTGTAGTCCAACAGGACGACCTTGCTCTAAAGCCATATCCAGAGCATCCATTGCTTTTTTAGGATTTTTAAACGACCTCTTAAATATTCTGATGCCCATTCTTTTGGTTGCTCTTTTAAAAATTATTCCAGGAACGGGACGAAATGTAGCAACAGGAATTTTATTCAGTTTCAGAAAAGGCATATAACCAAAAAACAAACCTGAGCCAGAACCAAAAATCATTGCTTCACTAACATTAATACCATAATGTTTAAGCAAGTTTGATATTACACCATTTTCGCAATGTGAAGATTGATTATGCTTGAAATTTAGAATCATTTTTTTGTGTGAAGGTATAATTTTTAGGCTTATTGACACAAAGAACTAATCAATCTTTCATCAACAATTGATAACTTTCATTCCTAACTTCTATACATTTAGTGTAATTTTCAGAAAGTAGATTTAGCAAACTTTAAAATATTTTCAATAGATTTTTCAGATGGTTCTAACATAACATCAGAATCAATGAAAATATTATTTAAGCAATTATCTATTTCATCGTAAAATTTATTCAAATTCAATAAAGTAACTTCGTCTCCTTGATTTAAATAAATATAAAATTGTGTATAATTTCTTTTCATAGGCGTAATTAAATTTTAAAATTTTCATACCTGTAAAACGACCAATTGAAAATATTATTATAAAAATTTAATAAGATTTTAATTATTTTTTTTAAATCTGATTTAGAGGCTTTTATGATTTTTATATATAAAATTGTAATCTATTTAAAACAATAAATCAACATTAAAAAGTGCTGTATTGCCCATGATTGCTGCATTTTTTATGCTAAAAAAATTATATCTACAAAGTGCTTGTAGTTAACGAAATAATATTATATTTTTGTATAGTTAATCAAAAAAAGCAAAAACTATGAAACTAGAAGAATTAGTTATTTATCAAACATCCAACGAATTAGCTGACAAAATCTGGAAACTGATAGTTCAGTGGGATTCCTTTTCAAAAGATACTTTGGGCAAAGAATTAATAATGGCTACCGATATGGTTGCAACTAATATTGCAGTCGGTTTTGGCAGATACAGTAAATACGATACTAAAGTATATGCCTACTATTCAAGAGGAGCCCTATTTGCTGCAAAATCGTGGTTAACAAAAGCCCATAGTCGAGGTTTAGTAAATTTTGATGATTTAGAAATGCTCATTGGCGAAATCGACATTTTAGAAACTAAATTAAATAATTACATAAAATCTATTGGTCGTGGAAGAACTAATAATAGCGGAGGAGGTTCATATAACAAATACCAACCTCATCAAAGCGATTCTGACATGCCAAATTTTGATGTACAAGATTAATTAAACGGCTTAAGCCGTTTTTTTTTTGCATTTTAAGCTCTTAATAATTGTCATAATCTTAGTTAAAAAAAAGCCAATTCAATAAAAGTTCCTAAATAAAATCTGTTTTTATTTATCTTGCACAAAATTTAATGTGATGTTTTTATGATAAAGATTTATCTTTTAATTACTTTAGTTGCTATTTCAGCTAATCTTTTTTCTCAAAACCTACCTGATTCACTCGATGAATTATCAACTTTCACAAAATATACAGCTGCCGAAAGTTTCCTCGACGACGAAAACTATGGTGCAGCCCTACCTATTTATTTAGACTTAATATCAAGAGATCCAAATAATGCTAATTTTAATTTTAAAGTAGGCTTTTGCTATTTAAACACACATCTCGAAAAAGAAAAGTCGGTTTCATTTCTCGAAAAGGCAGTAGCAAATTATTCAGATAATTATGATGCTGAGGCTTATACCGAAAAGTATGCTCCCATTGAGTCGTGGTACTTTTTAGGAAATGCTTATCTTTTAAATTATAAATTTGACGATGCACTGGCTGTTTTAAATAAATTACTTACAATAATTCCAGCTTCAGATTCTAGTTTTATTAAGGAAATTAAACATACAATCAGCTATTGCCAAAATGGAAAGGAACTTGTAAAAAAACCTATTGATATTATAGTTACAAATTTAGGAGATAGCATAAACTCTGAATACTCTGAACATAGTCCTGTTTTTACCGCAGATGAATCAGTATTAATTTTTACTTCAAAAAGAGTCGGAAGTACTGGCGAAAAGTTAACTCCTGATGGACAATATTACGAAGACATATATATATCAAATAAAATAGATGGAAAATGGTCTTCTCCAAAAGGTATTGGAAATAGCATTAATACAGATAAACATGAAGCATCAATCGGGCTTTCTGTAGATGGTCAACAACTACTAATTTATAGAGATGATAACCAAGATGGAAATATTTACATTAGTACTCTTAATGGTGATATATGGGGAGAACCCGAAAAGCTTGGCTCAACTGTAAATACAAAATATCGAGAGTCTCATGCTTCTCTTTCAGCAGACGGAAAATCTCTATATTTAGCTAGTGCCCGACCTGGAGGATATGGAGGAATGGATATTTATGTTGTTAAAAAACTTCCTAATGGAGAATGGAGTGAAGCTCAAAACCTAGGACTAAATGTTAATACTGAATACGATGAGGATGGACCTTTTATTCATCCCGATGGCGTTACGTTATTCTTTAGCTCTCAAGGACTTTCTAGCATGGGAGGATTTGATATTTTTGCAACTGAAATAGATAACGAAAATAAAAAATGTTCACTAGCTACAAATCTTGGTTATCCTATTAATACAACCGACGATGATGTATTTTACAATCCTACTCCTGATGGAAAAAGTGCATATTATTCTTCGTTTAGAAATGGAGGAAAAGGTCATGATGATCTCTATCTTTTAACATTGCCTGAAGGTGACGAGAAAAACTTAACTGTTATGACAGGATTAGTTACAGTCGATGGTAAACCTGCAAGTGATGCTTCTCTAACTGTGACAAATACAGAATCTGGCGATATATTTGGTTCTTACATTCCAAATTCAAAATCAGGGAAATATTTGCTTGTATTACCGTCAGACAAAAAATATAATATTGAAGTAACTTCAAATAAAGGTGAGGTTAAAAATTTTGACATTACTCCATCTAACGATTCTGCATACTTTAAAATTCATAGATCAGTAAATCTTGAGCCAGTCAATTTTGGAAAATCAGCTTTTTTTACCACAGTCAATGGAATTGTTAAAGACATTAAAACCTTATTGCCTTTGTCAGTTAAAATTGAAATTTTTGATAATAACAATAATCAATTAATCGAAACTATTGAAACAAACCAAAAAGATGGAAAATTTAATACTATTTTGGTTTCAGGAAAAAATTATGGTATTTCATTAAAAGCTGATGACTATATGTTTTTTTCAGAGAATATTGACCTTACTAAGTCTAAATCGAATAAAGTAATTTCAAAAGAGTTGTTGCTACAAAAAGCTGAAGTTGAATCAAAAATTATTTTAAAAAATATTTTCTTCGATTTTAATAAATCACATTTACGAAAAGAATCCACTAATGAATTAGAACTTTTAATTGATATTCTAAAAAATAAATACCCAACAATGAAAATTGAAATTTCGGGACATACCGATAATAAAGGCTCTTTAAAATCAAATATGAGAATTTCGTCGAACAGAGCAAAAGCAGTTGTTAATTTTTTGGTTAAACACGGAATTGATGCAAGTCGCCTAAGTTCACAAGGTTATGCGTTTAACGAACCTATTGCAACAAATGATACAGAAGAAGGCAGACAAATGAACCGAAGGGTTGAGTTTAAAATTATTAGTAAATAGTGTCTCTTAGAAAACTCCAATAATTTCGTTACTCTGGTTTTGAAAACAGTTGTTTCGACAAAGCTCAACACATCGCATTTACATTCGTAAACTCCTTATTTTCAAAACTGCGAAAGCCTCATTCTTGAAGTTTTCTAAAGAAACACTTTGTTTTCTTATTGACACTATATAGTTGATACAAAAAAATTGTTTTAAAATAGGTTTAGTTATTAACAATTAATGATAAATTACATTAAAATTTAGACAATTAAATTAGCAGTTTTCAACAGAATTATAAAAAATGAAATGATTGTTTTTTTTGTAGATTAAAAAAAATACATTTGCATAAAAATTAATATATCATGGACATATTCGATAAAATATCATCAAACCGAGGACCACTTGGTCAATATCAAAAAGAAGCTCATGGTTATTTTGCGTTTCCTAAACTAGAAGGGGAAATTCAGCCAAGAATGAGGTTCAGAAATAAAGAAGTTTTAACTTGGAGTTTGAATAATTATTTAGGCTTAGCTAATCATCCAGAAGTTAGAAAAGTTGATGCTGAAGCTGCTAAAGAATGGGGTCTTGCATATCCAATGGGAGCAAGAATGATGTCAGGACAAACAAATAAACATGAAGAATTAGAATCAAAACTGGCAACATTTGTTGGCAAAGAATCAGCATATTTATTAAATTATGGTTACCCAGGAATGGTATCTATTATTGATGCTTTACTAAACCGTAACGATGTTGTTATTTATGATTCAGATGCACATGCTTGCATTTTAGATGGTTTAAGATTACATATAGGAAAACGTTTTGTTTATCCTCACAATGATATGGAAAGCCTTGAAAAACAACTTGAAAGAGCTACCAAATTAACTGAAAAAACTAAAGGTGGAATTTTAGTTATTACCGAAGGTGTTTTCGGAATGATGGGTGATTTAGGAAAACTTGATAAAATTGTAGAATTAAAGAAAAAGTTTAGTTTCAGATTTTTGGTTGACGATGCTCATGGTTTTGGAACTATGGGAAAAAATGGTGCTGGTACAGGTGAGCATTTTGGTGTAATGGATAAAATTGATATTTACTTTTCCACTTTTGCTAAATCGATGGCAGGAATTGGCGGTTTTGTTGCAAGTACTGAAGACGTGATTGACTTTTTACAATATAATATGCGTTCACAAGTTTATGCAAAATCATTACCAATGCCAATGGTTATTGGTGCTTTAAAAAGACTTGAGTTACTACAGACTAAACCTGAACTAAGAGAAAATCTTTGGGATATTGTTAAATATCTTCAAGCAGGACTTAAAGAAAAAGGATTTAACCTTGGAAAAGCAGAATCTCCTGTTACTCCTGTTTTCTTCTCTGGAACCGCAATTGAAGGAGCTAATGTAACTTTAGATTTAAGAGAAAATTATAATATTTTTTGTTCAATAGTTGTTTATCCTGTTGTTCCAAAAGATGTAATTATGTTAAGAATAATTCCTACTGCTGTTCATTCAAGAGAAGATGTAGAATATACAATTAATGCTTTTGCAGAAATTCAAAAGAAACTAAAAGCAGGGAAATATGATTCTATAAATATTTCTCAAGTATCATAACGAATTTTACTGATAAAAAAAGCCGGACTAGTCCGGCTTTTTTTTATTATTTTTTTTCTAATTTTCTTACCTTGCATGAGAATATAGTTAAAGCCAAATTTCACAGTTAATGTTCCGATTATTTATCATATTTCTATTAATAAATATTTCTCTTCAGGCACAAGATCACTTATTTATTAATTACACAACTAAAGAAGGCTTACCTAGTGACGAAACCTATCATGTTTTTCAGGATTCAAAAGGCTTTATTTGGTTTGCAACAAACTATGGAGTAAGTAAATTTGATGGCTTTAAATTTACAAATTACTCAACTGACAATGGCTTACTAGACAATACAATTACTGAAATATATGAAGATTTTGAAGGAAAAATCTGGTTTATATCATTGACTTGCAAGTTTACATATTATTTTAATAATAAAATTTATCAGTATGAATATAATGACACATTAGCAAAAATATTTACTGATAATATACATCCAGTTAAAAAATCATTTTGTATAGATCGCAGTAAGAATTTGAGTTTTTGTTTATATAGAGAAGGATTGTTTATTGTTGATTCTGTAGGAAATATTAAGAGACGAAATAATAACTATACATCATCTATCATATTAATTGACGAAAATAAAAACACTAGAGTTTTACCGATTTATAGACAATATTCTAAAACTTTAGGTCACTATTTAGATATTGATTATAATAATAAGTTAATAAAAACTAATTTAGATCATATTGTTACTCAGGAATATGGACAGTCTGAAGGTGCTTGCTTGGTAAATGATTCGTTAGTATTTTTTTATGGAAAAACATTATATATATTACATGATAACAAATTAGTCAGGCAAAATATTTATGATACAAGGATTACATGGATTAGTTTTGATTGCAATGCAATAATATGGGTTGGAACAGCTGGAAATGGAATATTTGGATATGAAAGCTTAATTTCAAAAACTGCAAAATATCATCTTTTTAAAAATGATATTGTAACTTCAATATGTTTAGATAATGAGAATAGCTATTGGTTTACTACCTATAACTCTGGTATAAAATATATTTCAGACATAGAAATTACAAAATTGAATATTAATAATTTATCCATAAATGAAGAAATTAGAAATATTGTAGTTGACAAAAATAATGAGATTTGGTGTAGCGATGGTAAAAACTATATATTTAATTTAATTAATGATATAAATGTCAAAACATATATACTTCCGATTAAGAACGATAGAGAAATCCATCAATTATTTTACAATAAAATTGATGATTTAATTTACATCTGTACTAATTTACAACTATTTAAGATTAAGAGTGGAGTATTGAAAGGTATTACAATGACATATCCTGAAGTTTATATCTATAACAAAATTGTAAACAGACCTATATGTGTTTATTGTGTTGAAAACGATTCTTCAAATAACTTATTTTTAAGCATTTCAGGCTGTATTCTTGAAACTAAAAATGACAATTTTAATTTTGACATTTGGGATACAGATAAACACTGGACCAAAACAAATGCATTAAAATGCGATAAAAAAGGCAATGTTTGGTTAGCAACTGAACAAGGATTGAAAAACTATAAAAATCATACAATAATAGACAATATTAACACTTATCCTAAGTTAAATGAACGACTTAGCTCTATTAACATTGATTCAATTAATGGTGACATTTGGATTGGGAGTAAAGGCCAAGGATTATTTTTATTAAAAAACGATACTATCACGAAATTCACAACTCAAGAGGGATTGTGTTCAAATTACATTAAAGATATTTATATAAATAATTCAGTTATATGGATTAGTAGCGAAAGTGGAATTTCCAGAATTGAAAAGCACGAAAATAAATACATAATTTCAAATCTAACAACTATACAAGGCTTTCCATCAGAGCAAGTTTATGGTATTAGTTCAATAGGTAATATAATGTACGCAGCTACTGATAAAGGTTTAATTAAATTTAATGAAGAAATTACAAAGAAAACTCCAATCAAACCGAAGCTTTATTTTGAAAATATTTTAATTAATAATATAGATACCATAATACTTCCTGAATACATTTTAGAATACAATCAAGATTTTATCACATTTAAATTCTTAGGATTATATTATAAATCTCCTGAAAGTGTCAAGTATAAATTTTCATTAATTGGCTTAGATAAAAATTGGAATTACTCCTCCGACAATAATATTCAATATACGAACTTACGACCAGGCGATTACACTTTTGAAGTTTATGCTTATACCGAAAAATTAGATGCAAACTCGCCAAAAATATCTGTAAAAATTCATATTAAAAAGCCATATTATAATACTTGGTGGTTTTATACATCATTAATGTGTTTTATTATATTTTCTCTATTGACAATTTACTATATTCGAATTAAAGAAATTAGAAAGAAAAATAATTTAAAGATGGATTTATTAAAATCGCAGTATCTATCTCTAAGTCAACAGATGAAACCCCATTTTATTTTCAATACATTAAATTCTATTGGATATTACGTTTATAATAATGACCAAAAAGAATCTTTTAATTACATTTCAAAATTTTCATCATTAATGAGGAAAATATTAGATAATTCTAGAAATCAACTTGTGTCATTACAAGCTGAACTAGAAGCTATTGAAACATATATTGAACTTGAAAGTTATAGATTTAAAGAAAAACTAAAATATTCAATTGATATTGATGAAAATATTGATAGTGAAAGAACTTTTATTCCAACATTTCTGATTCAACCATATATTGAAAACTCAATCTGGCATGGACTTATGCATAAAGAAAGTGGTGGTTTACTTCAGTTAATTGTTAAAGAAAACCAAGATACCATAAAATGTGAAATTATTGATAATGGTATTGGCAGAAAAAATTCAGAAGAAATTAATTCTAAAAAAAGATTAGGTCATGTTTCACGTGCAACTGATATTACCTCTGGGAGAGCTGGAATTATATATTCTCTTTATAAACAAAAAATTAAAATTGAAACAATAGACTTGTTTGATATTAACAATAATTCTATTGGGACTAAAGTATGTATTGAGTTTCCAAATAATCTTAAAATGGAAAAAAATGATAAAATTACTAATAGTTGATGACGAAAAAGATGCAAGAGATTTTAATAAATCACTTATTACAGAATTTTTCCCTAAAATTGAAATAATCGGAACAGCAAGTTCTGCTTTAGAAGCTATTAAAATAATTAATAGCAATCCTCCCGACATTCTCATTTCAGATATTGAAATGCCTGGAGGAAGTGGATTTGATATACTTGAATCAACACAAAAATATAACTATGAAGTTATTTTTATTACAGCATATAATCAATATGCAGTTAAGGCATTTAGATTTAGTGCGATTGATTACCTATTAAAACCTGTTGACATTCAGATATTTAAAGAAGCTATTCATAAGGCTATTGAAAGAAGAAAATTACAAAATACAGATTCTAGAATCGAATTTTTACTTCAAAACTATAAAAAAGAAAAGTCTGAAAAAATTGCAATTAATATTGGAAATAGTATTGAAATTATTACAATTAACGATATAATTAGATTTGAAGCTGATGGTCAATATACCTATATTTATATTGATAACGGAAAAAAATTATATGCTATTAAAAGAATAGGTGAATTTGAAGAAATTCTAGTTTCTCATTCATTTTTTAGAGCTCACTCGTCTCATTTAATAAATATGAATAAGATAAATCGATTTGTTAAGTCAGAAGGAGGATATATTGTTATGTCAGATAACTCACAAATTGAAGTGTCAAGAAGACGAAAAGAAGAATTTACTGAAAAACTCAGACTATTTTCAAAATAATAATTACTTTTCAAAAGTAACCACTGAAATTCGCTGTTTTCCATCCATTCTTATTGTTAAAGGCTTATCAAATCTGACATGCTTAACAAATTCGGTTCTTTTAATCAAGCTCTGATTTTCTAATTTTAACCAATCAATATAACTATTTGAAACTTCATGCTGAACAGAAAAATATCCAACATTCATTGAAGTAACATTGTGGAAAAAATGTGACCCTAAAGAGGCATCCAATGGATAATCCTTTAAACTGGTTTCTACAATAATTTTTGCATTAGAAATCTGTGGCCAGGTAACAGGAATTCCTATAAATCTATCCCTTGTACCCCATCTTCCAGGTCCAATTAATATGTATTTTCTATCTTGTTTTACTAAATCAGCATTAAATTTTTCAATTTCAATTGCTATTTCTTCTGTCCTAGTTTTATCAAACTTATCAATATCAACATAAATTACATCATAAATATCTGACATAATTCCATTTCCCATTCCCTTTTCAGCATATAATAAAATAGAATCTTTATCTATTTCTTTCATATTAATGGCAAAATCAGCTGAATTCCCAATAAGTGGCTTAATTTGGAGAAAATAAAATGATGCTTTTCCTTTTGCATCTTTATTAAGATCAACTGCAAATTCTATTTCAGCTGGCGAACCAAAAGCATCTTTTGCAATATCAAGCAATATATCAATAGTTTTCGCCAAAGGAATATATTCGTACTTTAAAATATTTGCAAAATTTACAATCCGTGGTCCATCAGTTGTTATTCCTGGGATTATTCTATCGCTTGCTGCATCATATACGCTAGCACAATGCTTTAATGATCCATGTTTTTCTGCATCTTCAATATCTAATTTTATTAACCCTGCCATTTCGCCTTCTTGTAAATTGACATTGTTTTTTCTCAGATTTACAGCATAAAAATCTGTTTGTGAGTTTTTTAATTGATCCTTTGTTGAGTTAATTTCAATTTCAGGATATTTTGGCGAAAATCTGTATGCACGTTCACCTTCAACTACATATTTTCCCAATCCAACAGCAGTAACAACAAAACCCTCTTCAGGTTTCATATAAGCATAAGGATAATAATTGTATGATTGAGCTACTCCACTAATGTGTGGATAAAAATAGCCATCGTATTCATTTCCAACAACTTCTTGAATAACAACTGCCATTCTTTCTTCTTCTATTTTATAATTTATTGCCTCAATATATCCTCTTGAAAGACCCGAAAATACAGATGCATAAACCAATTTTATAGCATTCATTGTTTGCTCAAGCCTGATTTCAGGATTATGATGATTATTAGGAAGTAAAAATGTTTCGAAAATTCCTGCAAATGGCTGAACCAATGAGTCTTCAAACAAACCAGAAGATCTTACTGCAATTGGTTTTTTTATTTGATTTAAAATTATTTTAAGTCTGGTTATTAACTTTTCAGAAAGTTTTGCATTCACAAATAGCTTTTTAACTGTCTCATAATCGGAGCCATCATAAATCACATTCGACAAATCATTATCTTCTAAAAATTGCTCATACTCATCAGTCCCGACAATCATAGTTTTTGGAATTTTTATGTTTATGTTCGGAACTAAACTTGTAAAATCAAAATTATGAACTAGTGAATTAATAAATGATAATCCTCTTCCCTTTCCTCCAATTGCACCAGATGAAAGACTTAAAATATTAGATTCATCAAGTAAAGCATAATCATCAAAAGGAATTACTTTTCCAACACTTCTATCTAATACATTTCTTCTAATAATGTTTAAAATAAATTTACGAATTGCATCAGCCGATTTAAAATCCTCTACTTTAACAGGATTCAGTATTTGCGAAACTCTAATTTCACCTCTTGCCATTAGCCACAGCGAAAAATGGTCTTTCATTGCATGGAAAATTACAGACTCAGCTGGTATTAAATTTAGATGATGTTCAAATTCCTGAATATTTTTTGCAACTGCAATTTCTCTCTCATAAGCATCTCTAAATATGAAATTTCCAAATCCTAAATATGTAATAATAAAGTTTTTAATATCTTGATTTAATGATTCGGAATTTTTATTAATAAAACTCTTTTTCAACTCGTGAGCTTTAGCTTCATTTTCACAATCAGACGACTGCAATACAATTGGCAAATCAGGAATAAAATTATTAATATGTTTTACAAGTTTAAATCCGGCTTCATCATCTAAAATGCCATCCTTACAATATTTAACATCGCTAATTACACATAGCATATATTCTTTATACTTATTAAAAATATGCACAGCCTCTTCATAATTTGATGCCAAAAGTATTTTTGGTCTTGCCCTCAGTTTCATTACTTTATATAATTCATCTGAGCCAGCTTCTTCAATTAATTGCTTTGTTTGTCCAAGTACAATATTATAAAGCATTGGCAAATATCTGGAATAGTATTTTGGAGAATCTTCAACAAGCATTATCACTCTCACCATTCCAATTTGAGTATCATTTTCTGCATTTATCTTATCCTCAATGTGTTTAACCATTGCAAAAAACACTTTTGAATCACCATTCCAAATAAAAATTTTATCAATGTCATTAATAATTGCATTTTCTTCCTCTAAAACATCAACATCGCTATTATTATTCAATAAAACATAAACAGGAATATATGGATAATCCTGTTTTATTAACTGAATAGATTTCATAGGAGTTTTTTTATCAGAGCCAAGCATTATCATAACCAAATCAAAATGTTTAGTTTTTAATAATTCATAAGCCTCATCGGTATTTGTAACACCTGTCATTCTTGGCAATGAAGTTAAATTCAACTGATGATATTCGCCCAAAATGTGTTCAGTAAAACGTCCTTCTTTTTCAATATTATAAGCATCATATAATGTTGCAACAAAAAGAATTTCCTTAACTTTAAAAGGCATTAAATCGTGATAAATATCTCTGTCGGTATTGTACTTATTTAAAAAATCTTGCAATAAATGGCGACTAGTAGTGTTTGAAATCTTTTTTCTTGACTTTTGATTTTTAGTCCCATATCTTACTGCCTCATAATATTTTGAATCGGAATTACTTACGCTGGTCAAAAAACGTGATACTTGTACAGCAACCTGATTCATCAAATGTATTTCCTCATTTAAAAAAGGGCTATCGTTATGAACAAAAGGAAATTCCTTTGAATAATAAATTTCTATTTCGCCTTTATAAACATTGTTTTCATAAATCCTATTTAATAATTTCCAATCTGTTACAGCAAATTTTTTACTTTTAAATTCCTTTTCGTTGAATTTTATTCTTACACATGTATAATCAGAAAATTGAAATGCGTTAGGAAGTACAAATATCAACTGTTGTAAACTATCAATAATAGACCTTCCAGTTTTTAGGATATTTGAAATTTGATTAAGAGTAGCAAGTTCATTTAATCGTTCTGGTTTATCAAATTTATTTTCATAAACATCTGCTAATCTGAGTTCTGCATCATTAATTTTATCGTTAATTACAAAATATGTTCTTGAATTATTTTTATGATAAAATTTTATAAAACTTCCTGTAATATTAATTGGCTCGCATTTACTATTCAAAAAATCAATAATTCCTTCATATTTGTTATTGTCCTTAAGATGATTAATTATCTTTTTAAATTGAGTATCAGAAAGAAAATTTTCAATTTTTAATTTCTTAATATCCTTTTCGTTATATCCTAATAAAGTACAAAATATTGGTTCTGCAGCTTTAACTCTTCCTTTTACATCAAACTCAGCTAAGATCATATAAATGAATATATTGGTAATTTGTGAATATAAAATTTATTTCATGTAAATTTAGTAAAATTTACAAAAAAAATACCTTAAAGGAAATTAAGGTATTCTAAAAGTCGCTAAAAAATTGTTAGTCTATAAAATATTTATAATATAATAAATTATTGCGGCGATTATAGCAGAAATTGGTATAGTTAAAATCCAAGCCCAAAGCAGATTAATTGTAACTCCCCATTTTACTGCACCAACTCCTTTGCTTACTCCAACTCCAATAATTGCACCTGTAATTGTATGAGTTGTAGAAACTGGTATCTTTAAATATTCGGTTAAATAAAGAGTGATTGCACCGCCTGTTTCGGCTGCAACTCCCTCTAATGGAGTAACTTTAGTAATTTTAGTTCCCATTGTTTTAACAATTCTCCATCCACCTGACATTGTTCCAAGAGCAATTGCTGTATAACATGCAAGAGGAACCCATTCGGGAACTGATAAATGTTTTTTACCATTTACTACATCCATCGAAACATGTAACCATGAAGGAACATCGTCAATTGACAAACCACTTGTATTTAAATAAACCATTACGGCAGCACCAATAATACCCATAACTTTTTGAGCATCATTACCTCCATGACCAATACTAAAAAGAGCTGATGAAACTAACTGCCCTCTTCTGAAAATCTTGTCGGCTTTACTTGGTCTGATTTTTCGGAACGACCAAAGTATAATAATATTAATAAAATACGACATAACCATACCAACTAATGGAGCTAATAAAATAAATGAAGCAATTTTTGCAATAATTGCAAGATTTACAACAGATATTCCGCCATGTGCAATTGCAGCACCAGAAAATCCACCAATTAATGTATGTGAAGAACTAGATGGAATACCATAATACCATGTAAAAAGATTCCATAAAATAGCAGCCAATATTCCAGAAAAAATTACCCAAAGATTTATTAAATCAGTATCAACAGTTTTTGAAATCGTGTCAGCAATATTTAAATCGAATATTAGATATGCTACAAAATTAAAAAATGCTGCCCATAAAACTGCAATAAATGGAGAAAGAACTTTAGTAGAAACTATTGTTGCTATTGAGTTTGCTGCATCGTGAAAACCATTGATAAAGTCAAAACCCAATGCCATTACAATTATAACTAGAAGTAATGTCATATTTTATGCGTTTTTAACTATTATTGACTTTAAAACATCAGCAACATCTTCAGCCATATCTGTAGCTTCTTCCAAAGCAGTAAGAATTTCCTTTTTCTTAATTACTTCAATAGCATCATTTTCATTATTATATAGTTGAGATAATGAATGATAATATATATCATCTGCTTGATTTTCTATTTCATTTATTCTAATACAAGCATCTTTTATTTTATATGCTTTCTTCAAATTTTTTAATTCAAATATTGCAATATGAATTTCTCTTGATGCCTGCAAAATTAGTTCAGATAATTCAATAAATTCATTTCCAAGAGTTTTTGGTTTATAATATCTAATTCTTTGGCTTGAACTATTTATAAAATCAAGAACATCATCAAGACTTGATGCTAACTTATGAATATCTTCTCTATCGAAAGGAGTAATAAAAGATTTATTTAGCTCTTCAAATATTGTATGTGTAGTTTCATCTCCTTTTTGCTCAAGCTCTTTAATTCTCATCATTATTGATGTTTTTTCAGACTGCTCACTAACAAGAAACAACTTATTTAGCAATATTGCACATTCTACCAAATTGTCGGCACCACACTCAAATAGAGGAAAAAACAGTTTATCCTTTGGTGTTAAAAATTTAAAAAATTTCGTTAAACTCATAAAATTATATTTTTCTCAAATTAAACTATTTCGATTCATATATTTAATGCTTCAATGTTAAGTTAATATTAATTTTTTCGTTGTCATATTATAAAACATTTTTTTTTAATTATATATTTGAAAAATGTTTATTTGAAAAAAAAACAAAAAAAATGTAGCCATGTGTCATTTCAACGCTTGTTTTTTCAAATTATTCATTTATAATTGCAAAAAAATATTTCATGGAAAAGAAAATCAGGAAAGTAGTTAAATATGAGAACCTAACACCAGAGCTACTTAAGGAAATAAGTAAAAAATATCCAAATGGATTTAACGACCATTTAATAAAAGTAAATGGTCCATCAAATACTTTTTTTTATGCTTTTATGCTTGAGATGCCTGATGCTAGCTATCTTATAAAAGTTAATGTAAAGATTGATAGTGGGTTTGATGATGATGAGGATGAGGAAGAAGATGACAATTCAGGAATAGGACGTGAAGATGATAATTTTGCAGCTTCTGAAGAAGATGATGATGAAAAAGTAAAGCCAAGCAAGCCTATCGATGATGACGACGATGATGACGATGAAGATGACGACGACGAGGATGACGATGAAGATACAGATGATGACGAGGATGACGAAGATGAAGATGATGAAAAATCTTCTAAAGGAAAAGCAAAACCAAAAGCAAAAGATGTAAAAAAGAAAGTTGCTCCTAAAAAAACTAAAAAATAGTATTTAATTTTTTTTCTCTTCGACTTTAGGGCAATGTCATTAAGTTAAGCCAAAAAAACTTGAATTTGAATAACCTCCGATGCAATTGCATTGGCGTTAACTTAATAATCAATTTTTTATGGAAATTTAAAAATCAAAGATTTTTTCTCAGCGTTTATGAGCATTGTGTAATAAATTATTTTTTTTTGCAAAAATTGGTGTTAAAACTGATTATTGTCAAGTGAGATAATCATCTCATTTATAACATCATTATTTAGTGGCTTAGTGTAATAATTATTAACTTTACTAAATAATTTTGCCTTATCGTAATCTCTATCATCTACAGAGGTTGTGAGCATATTTAGAGTAATGTTACAATCTAAATTTTGATATTGTTCCAGAAATTCAAAACCATTCATAATCGGCATGTTAATATCAAGTAGAATTAAATCGGGCATTTTGTTTTCAGAATTTTTGAGATAAATCAATGCGTCTTTCCCATTAAGAAATTCAATTATATTCATTTTGCTATCATAATTTGTTAAAAACATTTTGTTTAAAAAATTATTTGCAGTGTCGTCATCAATAAGCATAATGAGTAGGTCTGATTTTTTCATATGTTTTTTTTGTTAATAGTTAAAGAGTTTGAGGTTTGAGGTTTGAGGTTCATTGTTCTATTGTTCTATTGTTCTATTGTTCTATTGTTCCATTGTTCTATTGTTCCATTGTTCTATTGTTCTATTGTTCTATTGTTCTATGTGTTTTTTTCTATGTTTCTATGTGGTTAAGAGTGGTTTGAGGTTTAACTTCGTTGAGCTCGCAAGCTCGGTTGAAGTTGGCTACGAAGTTTCCTTACCGCTAAGTTGCAGTGATTCAAAATTTTATTTTAAATTTTACTTCTTAAATATTACTTTAATTGGGTTTGAAGTTGGCTACGCAGTTCATTCCTCATTTCTTCATTCATAAATACATAAATTCTTAAATTTCAAAATTCTAAATTTTTTTAGTGTTTATTATAATTGTGGACGTTTCATTTTTTGGTTTATTTTTTATTTAAATTATGTGCAGTTTCTTTAATCACATTATCAAGTTCAATTGAAGAATTTTTCAAATGTTTTAAAATTTCCGAAAGTTCATCTTTATTTTTGCAAACAGTATCTATTAAATTTACAAAACCTAATATATTAGCTAGTGGTTTTCTTAAATTGTGTGATGTAATAAAAGCATATTCACTTAATTGACGTGTTCGCTCTTCTACAATTTCTTCAAGATTTTGATTTAAATCCTGCAATTCTAATGCTTTGGTTCTTAAATCAATCTGAGTATTAACTCTTATAGTTAGTTCCTCATTATTAAATGGCTTTGTTATATAATCAATTCCACCAAGGTTGAAGCCTTTTAATATACTTTCTGTATCGATAGCCGATGTCAAAAAAATTACAGGAATATCTTTTGTTTTTGCATTTGATTTCAATATTTTACAAACATCAAAGCCACCCATTTCAGGCATTTGTATATCAAGTAAAATTAAATCGGGCATTTTGTTTTCAGAATTTTTGAGATAAATCAATGCTTCTTTTCCATTAAGAAATTCAATTATTTTTATTTTGCAATCATAATTTGTTAAAAACATTTTGTTTAAAAAGTTATTTAAAATGTCGTCATCAACAAGCATAATGAGTACTTCTGATTTTTTCATGTGTTTATATTTTTGTTAATAGTTAAAGGGTTTGAGGTTCATTGTTCTATTGTTCTATTTTTCTATTGTTCTATTTTTCTATTGTTCTATTGTTCTATTTTTCTATTGTTCTATTTTTCTATTGTTCCATTGTTCTATTGTTCCATTGTTCTATTGTTCTATTGTTCTATGTGTTTTTTTCTTTGTTTCTATGTTTCTATGTTTCTATGTGGTTAAGAGTGGTTTGAGGTTTGAGGTTTAACTTCGTTGAGCTCGCAAGCTCAGTTGAAGTTGGCTACGAAGTTTCCTTACCGCTAAGTTGCAGTGACGCAAAGTTTTATTTTTAATTTTACATTTTACTTCTTAAATATTACTTTAATTGGGTTTGAAGTTGGCTACGCAGTTCATGCCTCATTTCTTCATTCCTAAATCCATAAATTCTTAAATTTCAAAATTCTAAATTTTTTTAGTGTTTATTATAATTATGGACGTTTCATTTTTTGGTTTATTTTTTATTTAAATTATGTGCTGTTTCTTTAATAATATTATCAAGTTCGGTTGATGAATTTTTCAAATATTTTAATATTTCAGGAAACTGCTCTTTTTTATCTATTGATTGTTCAAGTATTGAAATAAAACCTATGATATTTGCCAATGGTTTTCTTAAATTGTGTGATGTTATAAAAGCATATTCATGTAATTGGTGTGTTCGCTCTTCTACAATTTTCTCAAGATTTTGATTTATTTTTTGCAATTCTAATGTTTTGGCTCTTAAATCAATATGAGTATTAACTCTTATAATTAGTTCCTCATTATTAAATGGTTTTGTTATATAATCCATTCCGCCTAGCTTAAAGCCTTTTACTATACTTTCTGTATCGGTAGCTGCTGTTAAAAATATTACTGGGATATCTTTTGTTTTGGCATTTGATTTCAATATTTTACAAACATCAAAGCCATCCATTTCGGGCATTTGTATATCAAGTAAAATTAAATCGGGAGGCTGAATATTTACCGATTGCAAAGCTTTTGCGCCTGACGATGCAACATTTATATTGTATCCTTTTTCGTACAAAATTTTTCCAAGTACTTGTAGGTTTTTAGAATTATCATCGACTATTAGTATTAGATTTTTTTTTATTGATGCCATATTGGTTATAGTTTACTAATTACAGATTACTAATTAGTGCTTCTAAGAAAACTGTATATTTAAAAAAATACCAAATTTCAAACTTCAAAAAACAAATAAATTTCAAATTACAATTACCTAATATCCAAACTGTTTTGAGAATTGTTTTTTTGAGAATTGGAATTTATTTGACATTTGTTTTTTGTTTTTTGTAGTTTTCTTACTAACACTAGTTATTGAGTTATAAATTTATTTAAGCTTTTTAAGGTTATATGAATTTTTTCGATGTTAAATGAGTTTATATAATTCTCTAATTTTGAGGAATATTCATTAATTTCTGAATTATTATATGCTTCATTAAATTTTACTAATTTTTGAACAAAATCCTGCAACTCATCAATATTTAAAACATTTTGAAGTTTTGCTAATAAAGGCGTAAACTCACTAATCATTTCCTTTTTAGCATAAATAGAAAGCTTATTTTCCTTAGGAATTGCTAACTCATCTAATGTAATATTACTATCTGATAATTCTTCGTAAGGTAAATATTTGATAAGTTTTTCTAATAATTCATTTTTATAGATTGGCTTAATAAGAAATTCATCAGCTACTTTTTGAAACTCATCTCTCTGTTGTTTCATTCCCGATGCCGAAAGGGCAATAACAGGAATATGTTTAAGTAAATTATCTGATTTTAAAATATTAATTGCAGTAAAACCATCCATTACAGGCATTTGCATATCCATTAATATTAAATCGGGTTTGTTTTTTCGTGTCGCATTAATGCACTCTGCACCATTCAATGTTTCAATAATTGTAACGTTCAAAGGTTCGAGATAACCCTTTATTACCTGACGATTCGATAGAATATCTTCTGCCATTAATATAATCGGATTGTGAAATTTAATATTCAATAATTTGTGATTGTTTTTATTTTCGTCGATATGGAATGACGATATTTCCAAATCAAAAAGAGATACACTAAAAGTTGAACCAAAACCAATTTTACTTTCAACAGAAATTTTACCACCTATCAACTCAACCAATCGTTTGGTTATGCTTAAACCAAGCCCTGTTCCGCCATATTTGTTTCGATTTTTGTGAATTACCTGAATAAATGGGTCAAATATTATATTTAACTGGTCTTCAGGAATGCCAATACCAGTGTCTTTAACTACAAAAATTAAATCTACTTTACTGCCATGTATATCTTTTGGAATAATATTTACAGCAATTTCTACAGAACCGATGTTTGTGAACTTAACAGCATTTCCAATTAGATTAAATAAAATTTGTCTTAAAAATTTTTCATCTGTAATTAGGCTATCGGGAATATCTTTTGAAATAAGAATATTTAATGTTATTCCTTTTTCTTTTGCTTTCATTTGAAAAACAGACTTTAGCTCCAATATAATGCTATTCAAATTAACTGGCTGATAATCTATTACCATTCGCCCTGATTCTATTTTTGAAAGGTCAAGTATATCATTTATAATAGAAAGAAGTACTTTACTACTCTGCATTATATTATCAAGATATTCGGTAAATACCTTTTGCCCTGTAGTTTTTTCTTTAAGGATACTTGAGAACCCAACAATGGCATTTAATGGTGTACGTATTTCGTGGCTCATGTTTGCCAGAAACTCGCTTTTCATGCGATTTGCATCTTCGGCAGATTCTTTAGATTTGATTAATTCTTCTTCTGTTCTTTTTAATTTAGTTACATCTTCTTTCATTGCGATAAAATTGGATATTGTACCATTATCATCAAGCACTGGTGCAATAGTATTTTGTTCCCAATACAATTCGCTAGATTTATTTTTGTTGCAAATAATGCCTTTCCATGCTTTACCCGAAAGAATAGTATCCCACAATTCTTTATAAAAAGCATTATCATGTATGCCAGATTTAAGTAAAGTGGTTTTGTTTCCTAAAAGTTCTTCTTTTGTATATCCTGAAATGCTTAAAAAATTATTATTTATATACTCAATTGCGCCATCGGGCTTTGTAATAACTATTCCCACTGGATTTTGCTCAACAACAACAGCCATTTTTTTAAGTTCATTTTCAAATCTTTTTCGTTCACTTATATCTCTAATGATGGACTGATAAGTTCCATCCGGCATTTTTTTAGCATTTATTTCAACTGGGACTTCACTATTGTCTTTTCTTATGAGGTTGCGTTCTACATGTACAATTTCTCCCAAGTTAAGCTGATTATATCTTAAAGGATTATATTTTAAATCTTCCTTTTTGAATAAATCTTCCTTTTTCATATTTAAAAGTTCATCTTTTGAATATCCTGTAAGGAGCAATGAAACATTGTTAATCCGAATGAAATTTCCATTAATATCAAACTGAAGTATAGAATCTACGGCATCTTCGATGAGATTTCTGAATTTTTCTTCACTTTCAGAAAGTTCATTTTCAATATTAATTCGTTCTTCTATTTCTTCTTTTAATTCAATATTTTTAGCATTCAATTCTTCTGTTCTTTGACTTACAGTTATCTCTAGATTATCTAAGGTTTTCTGTAATTCATCTTCGCTATTTTTCCTGACAATAATTCCCGCCAATGTATTGGCAATGGCATGTAAAAAATTAATTTCTGTTTTATTTTTAATATGGTTTGGTTTTAAGTAAATATTGATTACACCAAGAGTTTTACCTGCATAAACAATTGGGATACAATAATGTCCATGTTCATGAATTCCATTATAAGTAATTTTATGTTCTTCATTTAATCTGTTTGAAAATTGGTTTTCCTGCGTTGATGCAGCCCTTCCACAATGGCACAATCCGAACGGAACAGATTTGCAGGCTTTTTTTATGTATTCTCCAAGATTTTTTTCAACTACCATTATAAGTGCATCCTCCTTCTTATTAGCAAGGAAAATACATCCTTTTGATTCAAGGTTAAGCGAAGGAACATTAATAATAAGGTCGAAAGTTTGTTTCAGTAATTCTATAAGGGGAACATTTTTAATAGATAATTGTAATATCGAATTTAATGTTGTTTGAATATAATAATTAAATTTAAAGAGAACTTCTTCCTTCTTACGGTCAGTGATGTCTTTCACAAAACCAAGAATTCTTGTGTCTGATAGTTTAACTCCATCAATAGACCATATTTTGTCTGTGCTGTTTTTATGTCTATAATGCAATTCGCAGTTACCAAAACCAGTACTCATAACTTTTAAAAATTCATTTCCTGCTTTTTCTAAAGATTCGGGAGAAGTAATATTTAAGACAGTCATATTTAAAAGCTCAGTCTCTGAATAGCCGGTTATTTGACAAGCAGCTTTATTTACTTCTAAATATTTTCCATTTTCATCTGCTATAAAAACACCATCAGGCATATTCTCAATATAACTTCGGAATTTTTCTTCGCTTTCACTTATTGCTATTTCAGCAATTTTGCGTTCGCTTATATCCTGACAAGTACCTACAGCCTTTAGTGGCTTTCCATTATCATCAACTACAATTTGCCAGCGTTCCTCAACGAACTTAACAAGACCAGAGGGTGTAATAATCTGATGGTCGATTATATTGAGAGAATGGTTTTCGAGTGAAGTTACAAAAGCATCATCAACAATTTTCTTGTCGTCGGGATGAACGAATGATAAAAATGCAGGATGTGATGCCTCGAAAACATCTTTATCAATTTCAAAAATATGGTATATCTCTTCGGACCATATTACACTTAAATCGGAGAGGTTTGTTTCCCAACTGCCAATTTTTGCTACAGCCTGTGCATTTTTTAATGAAAATTCGCTTGCTCTTAATGCAATTTCCGCCATTTTGCGCTCAGAAATATCACGAACAATCATGCTGGTTTTTAATTGGTCATTTGCATCACTGAAAATGGATGAGGTTAGCTCAGCAGGGAACTGGGTTCCATCTTTTCGGATAAGTGTTAATTCCCCGGATGCTTTTCCTGTTTTTTCCCTCTGCTTTAACAACTCCGATAACCGGATGTCTGTGATATCAACAATACTTGCTCTTCCACCTGAAATCAATTCGCTTTCTGTATAACCAAACATGGTGCATGCAGAAGGATTTGCAGAGGCTATTCCTCCATCAGGCAATGTCAATAGAATAGCATCCATACTATTTTCAAAAAATGCCCGGTATTTGGCTTCAGATACTTTATAGGCATTTTCTGTACGTTTACGCTCTGTAATATCCCTAATGTTGCATTGAATTACTTTATGATTATTTACTAAATACACATTACTGACAAACTCAACATTAATTTGTTTCCCGTCAGCAGTTTTAAGCGGTAAATCTTCATAACGGACATATTTATTTTGTTGTAATTCTGAAAATTTATCTTTATTCGCAATTATATCTTTTAAGAATCCTATTTCCCATATTTCTTTTTCAAGAAATTGTTCTTTTGAATAACCTAATTTTTCAATTAGAAATGGATTTACATCCATAATCATTCCGGTATCAGCATCAAGGATAATAATTCCATCTTTCGCTGTTTCAAAAAGGCGACGATAACGGGTTTCGGAAGCAATCAATGTTTCAGCTATTTTCTGTGCTTTTTTTTTGGAATTTCTTGCAATTTCAGCAATTAATGAAATCAGTATGCAGTTAAATATAAAAAAAAATAATGCTAACCAATCATCACTATTTGAGATAAATGGCTTTGATGCAAATAATTTCCATCCAAAAATTATTAATAAGCAGGAAAAAAATATCCCCACCATTCCAGAATAAAATCCACCATAGAATATAGTAATTATAATAGCTGGATAGAAAGTCAACCAAGTAATTTTATTTTCAAGTGAGCCTAAAAATAAATATCGGACTAAAGCTGCAATAAATACAGCTAATAATGCAAAAGAAACTATGTATAATATTTTTATGTATATGTTTTTGATTGAAGGCATCATAAATAAAATAGTTTTTAAATTATTTTAACAAATATGCAAACAATAAAAGCACGGTTATTACACAATTTATTATATAAGTTGTATTATTCACACATTAGAATAAATCAATAATTGGAAACGCAAAAGATATGATTAATTGAACTAACTTTTAATTACGAAATTTCAAAACCAAATATTAAAATATCATCAGTTTGATAATTGCTTCCTTGCCACTCTTTTAAATACTCAAGTAAATCATTTTTAATAGAATTAAATGGTTTATCAATGTATGATGAAAGATGATTTTCAAATCCCTTTTTTGTAATTCGTTTTTTGTCAGCATTATTAAACTGGTCGAGTATTCCATCTGTGAACATAAAAAATCTGTCGCCTGATTTAAATTTGACAACTTGTGTTTTAAATATGGATTTTTTATTTTCAATTTTGTCATCTCCAATAGTAAATTTATCAGGCAAAAGTTTTTTGAAACTATTGTTAGTAATGTAACAAACAGGGCTATTTGCACCAGCATACTCAACTGTTTTAGTTTTAGTGTCAATTACACACATCGCTATATCCATGCCCTCATTAATTTTAGATAACCCTTGTTTAAAAATATTACGAACTCTATTGTTTAAGTTATTTAAAATTTCTGAAGGATTATATATTTTTTCAATATTGATTATCTCATTTAGAAGATTATGTCCCGACATTGAAATTAAAGCTCCAGGTACTCCATGTCCAGTACAATCGGCAACAACAAGAAATAGTTTTTCATTACAATATTTTACCCAATAAAAGTCTCCACTTACAATATCTTTTGGCATATAAATTACAAAATGCTGAATACCTTTTTCTTGCAAAATATTCAAATCGGGCAGCATTTCTTCCTGAATTATTTTAGCATAATTAATACTGTCTTTAATTTGGTCGTATGCATCACTTAATTTTTTATTCAATGCTTCAACATTCTCTTTCGCTTTTTTCAATTCGATATGAGTAGCTACACGAGCAATAAGTTCTGCACTATTAAAAGGTTTGGTTATGTAATCAACTGCTCCAAGTTCAAATCCATGTACAATAGTTTCTGTTTCAGCTTCAGCAGTTAAAAATATTATAGGAATATCTTTTGTTTTAGAACTTGATTTCAATATTTTACAAACCTCAAAACCATCCATTTCAGGCATTTGAATATCGAGTAATATTAAATCCGGAATTGTATTTTTTACATATCTAAGAGTTTCCATTCCAGAAGTAGCTATAGAAACGCTGTAACCTTTTTCATATAAAATATTTCCAAGTACCTGAATATTTTGCAAGGTATCGTCAACAATAAGAATTAATGTTTTTTTGATTGATTGCATTTAAAATTCGGGAGTTATTTGTGGTTATTTTTTAGAATAATACAAAGATGTGAATTATAAACGAATAATTACAATTAATTTCAACTAACCCAAATGTCAAACATGTTTAATTTGTGATTTAATTGGCTATTCGACATTTTTAGTTGAAACCTTATTAATTTGTTTATTCGACATTTTTAGTAAAAACCTAACTAGTGTCAATAAGAAAACTCTGTTAAAAAAAATGCAAGTCCCAAGTCCCAAAATTCTTAAATCCTGTAATTCCTGTAATTCCCGAAAAATCGGGATAACTTGTACCGATTTATCGGTAAACTCTGTCTAAAAAAATCCTAAATCCTAATAATTCTGTCAAAAAAAAAGATTTGATTTTTAATCCTAATTTTAAAGTCTTTCACTAATTTTGTCGAATATCCGCTTAAATTTTAATTGAATAAATTTGATTAATCTTAAATTTACAAATTTGTATTCAAAATTCAATAAGAAATGATAATTCCAAAAGTATCTACAATTCAATATAATTATAACCTACATGATGATAAAATTGCAAAATTTCCGTTAGAAAAGCGAGATAATTCAAAACTCCTTATTTACTACGATAAAAATATTCAAGAAGACAATTTTTTTAATATTGATAAATACTTACCATCTGATAGTCAGTTAATTTTAAACAATACTAAAGTTATACAAGCCAGAATTATTTTTCAAAGAACTACAGGTGCAAAAATTGAAATATTTTGTCTCGAACCTCATTCACCAAAAGAATATTACTCATCATTTTCATCTACAGAAAGTTGCACATGGAATTGTATGGTTGGAAATTTAAAAAAATGGAAAGAACCATTTTTAACTAAAGAATTAATAATTAAGAATGAAAGAATTAAGTTAACTGCAACTTTAGTTGAATTGCAAAGCGGACATGTTATTGTAAAATTTTCGTGGAATAATGCTAAATATTGCTTTTCGCAGATTCTTGAAAATTGTGGAATTATTCCAATTCCACCATATTTATCACGTAACAGCACCGAAAAAGACAAAGAAACTTACCAGACGGTTTATTCAAAACACAATGGTTCGGTTGCTGCACCTACTGCGGGGCTACATTTTACCGAAAATGTTTTCAAAAAACTAAAAACAAAAAATATTTCAATTAATGAGCTAACACTTCATGTTGGAGCGGGCACTTTCAAACCAATGACTTCTGAAACCGTTGCAAACCATGAAATGCACAGCGAATATTTTTCAGTTTCATTAGAATTTCTTCAAGCTTTATATCTGAACCATAATGATTTAATTGTTTCGGGTACAACTTCAACCCGATGTATCGAAACACTTTACTGGATGGCTTTGAAATTACACAAAAACATGCCCGATTTTAATATTATCGAACAATGGGATGCATATAATTTAAGTCCAGACTTAACAGCAAAAAATGCCATTGAAACTTTAATCAATTACTTGATAAAAAACAAATTAAACAAATTAGATGGTTATACAAAAATTATGATTGTTCCGGGTTACAACTTTAAATTTGTAAAATATTTAATAACCAATTTCCACCAACCCAATAGTACATTATTATTATTGGTTTCGGCATTTATTGGCGAAGATTGGACGAAAGTTTATGATTATGCTTTAAATAACAATTTCAGGTTTTTAAGTTATGGTGATAGTTCGGTTTTGAAACTGAAATACTAACTGTGACACGGTTTAAAACAGTGCCACAGTTCCACTATTAAACTGGACATAAAACACAAATATGTTCATTTTTTACATAAAAAATGAACACATAATTTGTGTTTGAATAAAAATGGACATATATTTGCAATATGTCCAAAAAACACAAAATAATGAACATATAATTTATAGAAATGTTTGATAGAAATTTACCATATAACGACCTGCCAAATCTTCCACCTTCAGAAGAAATAATTGATAAAGATGTACTTATAAAATGGGGGCTTGCTTCAAGAGCATTGGCTGAATTAAATAAAAACATTTTGCGTATTCCTAATCCAAGTATGTTAATTAATACGATTTCGCTACAGGAAGCTCAAGCATCAACCGCAATTGAAAATATTTTCACAACCGATGACGAACTGTATAAAGCTGTTTCAGATTCCATAAAAGAAGAAACTGCAAACCCATCAATAAAGGAAGTTTTACGATATAGAGAAGCTCTTTGGAGTGGATATAATTTATTGAATAACAATCAAACATTTGACAAAACGGTTGCAATTAATATTTTTCAAAAGATTAAAAATACCAGCCAAACAATTCGTCCGCCACAATCGCAGGTTGTTATTAGAAGAGGACAAAGCGATTTAAAACCTGGCGAAATTATTTACACACCACCAAGAGGTGTAGATATTGTAGATCAAAAACTTGCGAATATGTTTGAGTTTTTGAATTCAACAGAAAATTCTTTTGATCCCTTGATAAAAATGGCAATTGCACATTATCAGTTTGAAGCTATTCACCCATTTACAGACGGCAACGGACGCACAGGAAGAATTATTAATTTACTGTATCTTGTCAATACAAATTTATTATCCCACCCTGTGCTTTATTTAAGCAAATATATAATTGAACATAAAGACGATTATTACTATTTATTGGCTGGCATTACACAACGACAGGACTGGAAGCCATGGCTAATTTATATGCTAACTGCTGTTGAAAGCACATCAAAATACTCCAATCAAAAAATCGACGAAATACTTTTACAAATGGATGCTACATACAGTTATATTCATCCAAAACTTAAATGGTATTCATTAGAATTAAATCTTGCACTTTTTTCACAACCATATATTAAGCAAAAAACAATAGGAGAAATAACTGGTTCCAGAAGCCGTACTACATTAACAAAATATTTGCAAAAGCTGGTCGAACTTGGCGTACTTTCAGTTAATACAGATGGCAGAGAAGTCTTCTATCTTAATAATGATTTAATTAGAATTTTGCAAGCATAAAACAAATTATACTGGATGAAAATTAATAATAGCGATTTGCATGACATATCAGTTTTTTTTGACAATACAAAATGAATAATAAATCCAAATTTCTCCCCACAACTGCCAAAGAAGCCAAAGAACTTGGCTGGAACGAAGTTGATGTCGTTCTGTTTTCGGGAGATGCATATATTGACCATCCGTCGTTTGGAGTTGCTGTAATTGCCCGAATCTTAGAACATGATGGATATAAAGTTGCAGTTGTTCCACAACCAAACTGGCAAGACGATTTACGTGATTTTAAAAAATTTGGAACTCCTCGCTTATTTTTCGGTGTAACAGCCGGAAATATGGATTCAATGATTAATCATTATACTGCAAATATCCGACTTCGCTCAGACGATGCTTACACACCGGGAGGAAAATCCAGTTTCAGACCCGATTACCCTACAATTGTTTATTCAAAAATACTTAAAAAATTGTATCCCGATGTTCCGATAATTATTGGCGGAATTGAAGCATCAATGCGTCGATATACACATTACGATTACTGGCAAAACAAACTCAAAAACAGCATTTTAATTGATAGCGAAGCCGATTTATTGCTCTACGGAATGAGCGAAAAAAGTATTTCGGAAGTTGCACTAAAATTGAATAATGGCATTTCAATTCAAGAAATTAGAGATATTCCACAAACTGCATTTAAAATCAACAAATCGCAAATAGCTGATAATAAAGATTCCATAATTTTAAACTCACATCAAGAATGTGTAAAAAGTAAAATAAAATATGCCGAAAATTTCAAATTAGTTGAAACAGAATCTAATAAAATTATTGCAAAAAAAATAGTTCAGATTAATGGAGATATTGCAATAGTAGTGAATCCGCCATATTTTAATTTAACTCAATCAGAGATTGATACTCCATACGATTTGCCTTACACCAGACTTCCTCATCCCAAATACAAAAATAAAGGTGATATTCCTGCCTATGAAATGATTAAACATTCCGTAAATATCCATCGTGGTTGCTTTGGTGGGTGCAGTTTCTGTACAATTTCGATGCATCAGGGAAAGTTTATTCAGAGTAGGTCAGAGCAATCAATTCTAAACGAAATTAAAGAAATAACAAAGCTATCTGATTTTAAAGGATATTTATCTGATGTTGGCGGACCATCGGCAAATATGTACAAAATGCAAGGCTTTAATTTACAGATTTGTAACAAATGTACTCGCCCATCTTGCATATTTCCTGATTTATGCAAAAACCTTAATACCGACCACAGCAAATTAATTGAACTTTATCGAAAAATCCGCAAAATACCAGAAATCAAAAAAGCCTTTGTTGGAAGCGGAATACGTTACGATATGTTTGTAAATAACGATAAATGCAAATATTTTGAAGAGCTTGTAACGCATCATGTTTCAGGCAGATTAAAGGTTGCACCTGAACATTCCAGCGAAAAGATTTTAAAGCTAATGCGAAAATCGCCATTTGCAGATTTCGTAAAACTTAAACGAAGGTTTGAAGAAATTAATAAAGTCAAAAACTTAAAACAACAACTAATTCCATATTTTATTTCGAGCCATCCCGAATCGAAAAACGAGGATATGGCAGAACTTGCAGTCAAAACTAAAGAACTCGGCTATCGCCTTGAGCAAGTACAAGACTTCACTCCCACTCCAATGACCTTGTCAACAGTAATTTTCTATACAGGAATAAATCCTTACACTGGAAAAGAAGTTTATAGTGCAAAATCAATTGAAGAAAAAAAGAAACAACAAAAATTTTTCTTTTGGTATAAAAAGGAATTGCGAAATGAAATTATTTCTGAATTGAAAAAGATTGGAAAAGCTGATATTATATCTAAATTGTTCAAATAATGATAAATTGCAACTACTCAGCAGTTTTAAAATATTAAAAAACAAATATTTATGCCACAGATTACACGGATTAATACAGAAAATGAACTTAATTTATTATTTATTTTCACAGAAAAAACCGCCTTTGGCGGTTTAAAATCTGTGATAATCTGTGGCAAAATAAACTGCTGAGTAGTTACGATAAATTTATAAGTTTGCTGAGTGAAAAAGTATAATCTAAAAAATAGCATTAGCTCAAGGTTATTTAAAGGTGTTTTTGTTATTATTATTGTAAACATTTTAATAGTAACAGCAAGCCTCGTAATAAATTATATTCTAAAAAACAGGTCAGATAAAATAGTTATAGAATATCACGAACTAGATGCTGTGCACGAACTAAAACATAGTCTTAATTTATTTAAAATTTCTATTTTAGAATCTGAAAGCCCAACTAAATCAGAGATGGTTACTTATTTAAACAATATAAACAATAATATAACTGCCTGTAATTTAATCATAACAAATAATCATAATAAAAATATATTGTCAGATTTTATAATTGACATTAATAAACTGTCTGAAAATATCAGTAATAATATTATTGATACCTTAAACAATGAAAAATATCTATATTATAAAGATTTATATAATTCAATAATTCACAATGCCGAAGTTCACCTTGATACGATAATTGAAGAAACAAAAGAAGAAATTAACCAGCATGTTGATTTTTTTAGCAAATCATACATTAGAAGTAATATAACTGTTATTTTATTAGCTACGTTATTAATTTTTGCTTCGTATATATGGGGCTTGGGCTTTATAAGAAAAATATTTACCGAAATAAAAATACTTTTAATTGGAACTGAAAAATATATTGAGGGCGAACACACAATAAGAATTGAAACTAAATACGATGATGAATTAAATGTATTAGCCAAATCGTTCAATAAAATGATTGAAACAATAAATACAACTACAATTTCGAGAGATTACTTCGACAACATTTTTCAAAGTATATTTGATTTTATTATTGTAACCGACAAAAACTTTAATATCTTATCAATTAACGCTGCCGTAAAAAATAATTTATCTTATAATTTAGAAGAATTGTCTGAGAAAAATATAAATTTATTGTTTGAAAAAGAATTAAATATTACAATAAAAGCTCAAAATATTGTTTACAATTCAGAACAAACTCTTATTTCAAAAAATAAAAATAAAATACCCGTAATAATATCAATATCAGCCATAAAAACGAATGATACAACAACAGGTTATGTTGTAATTGCACATGACATTTCCGAAAAACTTGATAATGAAAACAAGCTAAATAATATCAGACGTGAAAATTTAATTGCGTTAAACGAGGCTCAAGAAGAAGAACGACTTCGCATTGCTAAAGAAATACACGATGGACTTGGGCAAATTTTAACAGCTATTCATTATACAATTGAAAATAAATTTAAAGAAAAATACCAAAACGATATTGAATATAAGGAAAATATATACAATCTTCAAACCCAAATCGACAATGCTATTGTAGAATCAAAAAACATAGCACACGATTTAATCCCTATTTTGTTAAAAGATTTTGGATTATCGGTTGCTGTTAAAAATCTGATAGAATACAATTATAAAAATTGCGGTATTAAAATTAATTTCGCTACATTTTATTACGAAAAAAGAGTTGATGAAAAAATAGAAAAAGCACTATACCGAATTATACAGGAAGCACTTAGTAATATTATAAAACATTCAAAAGCCCAAAATGCAAACATTCAAATTATTAAATTAGACGATTTGATATCATTAACCATTGATGACGATGGTATCGGTTTTAATCCCGAAACCATTTCTAATGAAACCAAATATAGAGGAATTGGCTTATTTAGTATGAAAGAAAGAGTATATGCTTTTAATGGAGTATTTCAACTAAATAGTGATAAAAATAAAGGAACTGAAATTTTAATAGATATACCAATTAAATAAATGCAAAAAATCAAAATTCTATTAGCCGACGACCATTTTATAATAACAGATGGTATAATTGCAATGCTATCTCAACACAAAGAATATGTGATTGTAGGAGAAGCTCGTGATGGTGAGGAAACTTTAACGAAAGTAAAAGAATTAGCACCCGATATTTTAATAGTGGATATTTCAATGCCAAAAATAAATGGAATTGATGTAGTAAAAAAAATAAGAGAAAAGGACTCTACAATTAAAATACTTGCACTTACTCAACACGATAAAAGCGAATATATTATGCAAATGCTTAAAGCCGGAGCCGATGGATATTTGCTAAAAAATTCAAATAAAGACGAATTAATTACTGCCTTAAAAGCTATTTCAGAAGGAAATAAATATTTTGGAAAAAAAATCTCCGATATTATTTTAAACAATTATGTATCACAGTCTGATTTTAAGGATGAAAAGTCGGATAAAACAGAGATTCTTTTAACAAAAAGGGAAATTGAAATTATTAAACTCATAGTTAAAGATAAAAGTAATCAGGAAATTGCCGATAATTTGAATATAAGCCTCCGAACTGTCGAAACACATCGCAGAAATATTATGCAAAAACTTAATGTCAAAACTGTTGTAGCTCTTGTCAGATATGCTTTGAATAATAATATTACATCTCTTTAAATAATCAACTATTATTCAGTGTGAGATAATATATACTGAGGGGTTTTCGATGCTTTTAAAACAACAGATATTTTAGCATTACATAAGTTTAATAGTATTGTAACGCTTAACACATCTATTAACACACAGCCATATTATCATATAATTTAATTCATAATCAGTGTTTTACAGCAGTGTTGTTAAGCATTGAGTTATACAACATAATTAAGCACTTAAACATGTTTTTTAATATAAAAAATTAAGAGTCTTTCCTTTTTAATAAAATATATTTAAAATTTAACATTTTGCATATTGATTTCAATTCTTACAATCTATGTATCTTGATATTATAAATAATAGTTCATTTAATAATTATTTTCTCATTAAAACCTTATTATACTCTTTATTTCAAAAAGATACAATAAAATACGTACTGTATGGTATCAGACATACCAGCTACATTGTATTGTCTTAGGAATTATTGAAAACTAATTTTGACAGATAGATAATTTTTTTATAAACTAATATTTAATAAAATGAAAAAAACACTCAAATTTTTTAGTATTATTCTTGTTCTAACAGGAATATTTTGCACGAATATGGGTTGTAAGCGTGAAGGTTGTACCGACCCAAAGGCAAAAAACTATGATTCGAAAGCAAAAAAAGACGATGGTTCGTGTACTTATGATTCTGTAACACCAACACCAACACCAACCTATGACTTAACAAAGCTAAATGCAATTAAATCAAGTGCTTCACCTTCAGTTGATGGAAATATTGATGGTCTTTGGGCAAATGTACCATCATTAACAGTTGCACTTGGAGAAACAAACAATCCACCAAACGATGCGTCAAAAATTAATAACTGTACTGGTTGCCATGCCTATACTAGCAGTATTTCGGTTAAATTAAAAGCCGTATATACTACTGATTATCTATACATTTTATCGGAATGGTCAGACCCAACAGCTAGTTTTACACGCGATGCATCTTGGTCATTTGCTTCGGGTTCGTGGGCAAAGCCTCATACCGGCGAATCAGAAGATAGAATATCTTTTTTCTGGCCCATCGGAACTATTGCTGGTGCTCCATACAGTACAGGCGGTTGTATGACAAAATGCCACATGTATTATCCAACAGATCAAGATCCTCATGTAAGTACTCACGGTATTGTTGACGATGCTTGGTTAACAAGCGGAAGAGCCGATTTATGGCATAGTAAAGCTGCTCGTGCAGGTGCTGTAACTTCTGCCTCTGGTTCAGGATTAACAATTAATTCAACTTCGCACGAAGTAACTGCCGGCACTTTTCAAATGACTGGATATGTGGACGATACTTATACTGATGTATGGGGTGATGATGCTACAAACGGTGAAGATGGCGGTCGTTATGGTGATGCAGGAACTGCTGCTGCTTCGCATAATAGAATTTCCGACAAATCACGCCCAAAATGGATGGAAAAAAATCCAACCGATTTTGCTGATGCAATGTTTATTACACAAACAGAAATTGATGGTGGCGAATGTGTTGGAAACGAAACAACTGGAGTTAGCGATGCCGATGCTGCAATTTATTGGCCTAAGTATACGGCTCTTAATGCTATTGTATGCGAACGAATTCATAAAGTGCCAACAGGAAGTCGTGGCGACTTAGAAATTGGTGCTGTTTGGAATAATGGTAAATGGACAACCGAAATTGCCAGAAAACTAAATACCGGCACTACCGATGATATTCAATATACCGATTTATTAAAAGAATATTTGTTTAATGTAGCTCAATTTGATAATTCAAGACATGGTTACGAACACAGATGCTCTAAATCGTATTATATGAAATTTATTCCTTAAGTTTTATGAAAAGGAATATTTATTGTGTAAATAGTTAGTAAGAATGAAAGAAGCGTTTGTAAAAACGCTTCTTTTTATTTTAAACAACCATGACTCAGACATTTTTAACAAAACGAGAACTTGAAATTGTGAAATTAATAGTTAAAGATAAAAGCAATCAGGAAATTGCCGATAACTTAAATATTAGCCTCCGAACAGTCGAAACACACCGCAGAAATATTATGCAAAAGCTTAATGTCAAAACCGTTGTAGCCCTTGTAAGATATGCTTTGAATAAAAATATCGCCTCTCTTTAATTTTTTTAAAAGATTCAATAAGTACTCTATGGTATATTTTTACCATAAACACAGTATTTTAATGCAAAAAAGTATAGCTATTTTTACAAAATGAATAAAAATAATTTAAAAGAACTTGCAAAATTATTTACTAAATTAGGATTTATTTCCTTTGGAGGACCAGCAGTACACACAGCAATGATGTATAATGAAGTTGTAGTAAAACGCAAATGGCTAGAAGAACAACATTTTCTTGATTTAGTTGGTGCAACTAATTTAATACCAGGTCCAAATAGCACAGAACTAGCAATACATATTGGCTATGAAAAAGGCGGTTGGAAAGGTTTAATTATAGCAGGTATTTGTTTTATTTTGCCAGCAGTTATTATAACAACTATTTTTGCTTGGTTTTATAAAAATTATGGTCAATTGCCCCAAATTCAACCATTTATTTATGGTATAAAACCAGCTTTAATTGCAATTATACTTGTAGCAATATATCCGCTTTTTAAAAAATCGTTTAAGACTTTAGAATTAGGACTTATTGGTATAATGGCTTTATTGTTATCATTATTAAAATTTAATGAAATTTATATAATGTTTGGTGCAGGATTATTTGCAATTCTGTTAGATGTAATTAAAAATAATAAATCAAACTCAAATATTATTTTACCACTTCTGCTTTTTCAATTTCCAAAATTTACATTTTTAACCTCATTAAATCTTAATTTATTTCTAATTTTTCTTAAAATTGGAGCAATTCTTTATGGTAGTGGTTATGTTTTGTTTGCATTTCTCGATAATGAATTGGTTGCTAGAGGGCTAATTTCCAGAAATCAATTAATTGATGCTGTTGCTGTTGGACAATTTACACCCGGTCCAATATTTTCTTCAGTTACTTTTATTGGTTATCAGATAAGTGGTTTGATGGGTGCAATAGTATCTACACTTGGTATTTTTCTTCCATCTTTTATATTTGTTGCATTGTTAAATCCAATAGTCAAGAAATTGAAAAATTCAAAACTATTTTCCGCCTTTTTAGATGCAGTTAATATTACTTCTGTTGCTATTATTATTGCCATTTGCTTCCAACTAGGACAAGATTCAATAACCGACTGGCGAACAATAGTAATTGCAATTATGAGTTTAATAATCTTGTTTAAATTTAAGAAATTTAACAACATTTATATTGTTTTGGGAAGTTCAATTTTAGGCTATATCCTTTTACTGATTTAATTAAAATCTGTAATTCTGTTTAACGTTTCAAAATCACATAACATACGTACTATATGGTATATTTTTACCTTAAATATGGTATTGGTATTACAAAATAATAAGCTTAACCTTGCATAATTTTTATAATTAATGCAAAAGATTAATTTAATACTACGCACACCAACCATAACGACATGGCTTAAAATTATTAGCCTTGTGATGTTTATACTGCTTATAATTATTGGTCTTTCGGCAAATTCGTCAGATTCTGCATTTTTAAAAGAATTAAGAAATACAAACCTTGCTAACCTTATAGTTTGGAGTTATTGGTGGCCCATAATTATAATTACAGCAATATTTTTTGGGCGATTATGGTGTATGGTATGCCCAGTAGAACTTATAACAACTATTGCATCTAAGTTAGGACTACGAAACAAACGTCCACGTTGGATTTTATCAGGTTGGGCTATTACGATTTTTTACATTTTAATATTATTTATAGGAATTGAAGGCTTTGCAATACATCGAAATCCTACATACATGGCAATATACCTTCTTTCAATTATTGCAGTTTCTGTTATCACAGGATTAGTTTGGGAAAAAAACACATTTTGCCGTTATTTTTGCCCGGTTGGATATTTATTGGGAATTTATTCACGATTATCGTTTTTGGGTTGGAGAGTAAAATCTCAAAGTATTTGCAGCTCTTGTAAAGACAAATCATGTATTCATAAAAATTACACATACAATATTGATAAAAAAAGTTGTGGAGTTGACCTCTACCCTGCCCAAATAAGCGACAATTCAAACTGTATTTTATGTGCAGGTTGTGCAAAAAGTTGTAGCCAATATCAAACTGTAAAAATTAACGAAAGACCAAACCCACAATTAGTAAAAATTGGTTTTGCAAACGACTTATTTAAAGTAAAACCATTAAAATATGCCGAAATGTTTTTTGTAATGGTAGTTTCGGGCTTTGTAATTTCTGAAATTTGGTCGGAATGGAAAACTACCGATAATTTATTAAAAATTATTCCCGATTTAATAATTGAAAAATTTTCAATAAATATCCATTTTTTAGAAGTTTTAATAAGCTCTACAATTATTTTCATCATATATCCTCTTATTTTGTGGCTTTTACCATATTTCATATCACAACTTGTTGGCTTAAAATTGAAATTAAAAGATTATTTATTAAACTACGGAATAGCTTTTATTCCTATTATTGCTGCTGCACACCTCGATAAAGCTATTTTGAAGATGACATCTAGGCTACCATATTTTCAATACCTTTTCGACGATGTTTCGGGCATGAAAACAACACCGAACATTATCGAACATAAAATTACATTATTCCAAATGCCATTTTGGTTTAACTTTTTGGTATCTGTAGCAATTAGTTTTATTATGCTTATTGGAATATATTTAAGCTTTAAAACCATTAAGCTTATAAATAAAAAATATTCATACAACAATACTGAATCAAAACCAATTTACTCGCTTTCTGCAATATATGGTTCAGTATTTTTAATTATGTTGTTAGCTTGGAAGTGGATTAATTTTTAAAAAAACAGAATAAGTAATACATGGTATAAAAAATACCAAATCAATGGTATTTTATTTTCTGTATCAAGTACTTATTTTCGTTCCATTAATTTAGTGTTACGTATATTGGTTAATTGATTGATAACTGAAAATTTGACATATTTTAACAAATTCTAATTTTCATAAATCGCAAATAAAATACTAAGTTATAACCAAAAAGGGTAGCTTTTGCTATCCTTTCTTTATTTAAGTTCTTTTTAACAAAAAACAAAAACTACGTAGTTTATGGTATATAAATACCAAGTATATGTTATTGTGAAGTACGATATTACCATCTACTTTTGAAACAATAAAATTTTAAAATAATTTAATAATAATCTAAAAAATTACACAATGAAAAAGAAAATGTATTTTATTGCGGTTTTGTTTCTCGCAATCTTAACCGTAACAACTCAAAGTTGCAAAAAGGGCGAAGATGGAGTTGATGGTGCTCCTGGTACTGCCGGAACAAATGGAACTGATGGTTATGGTGCTGTAACTGCTGCCGACCAAGCTGCTTTCGATGCTGCCGATGGCACAATTGGAGCAAGATTATATGACCATCCATTAAATGAAATAAACTATTTACCCTCTGCTGTAATGTCAAGTGGAAGCCGTTCAAACTTTTTCAGATGTAAAAGTTGTCATGGTTGGGATTTACGTGGAAGAAATGGAGTTTTAATAGACAAAGGCCCTTCTAGCTCATATCCTGTAGCTGCCGATGTTGACTTATACGCCTGGGCAAGATTACACAGTATTCGTGAAGTTTTTGATGCAGTTAAAAACGTTGGTGGAAGAAATAAAAGTTTGAAACAATCTTATAATGGTAATATGCCTTATTATGGTGAAATTTTAAACGATTCACAAATTTGGCAAATTGTTAAATTCTTAAAAGTAACTTCACATAATACAGATGATTTTTATGATATAGCCACAACAGGTACATATCCAACAGGAAGTAAAACTTTCTCAAATATTGGAAAAGGTGGAAATGCTACAAACGGTAAAGTAGTATATGATTCAAAATGCAAAAGTTGTCATGGTGCTGATGGAAAAACTATTGATATTTATTGCAAAGGTTTATTCTTAGGCGAAATGTTCAGATTAGACCCACATGAAGTGCATCATAAAGCAATTTGGGGAATGCCAGTTGATAGAGAAAATGTTGCCATAGGTTGTACTTCTGGAGATTATGCAATGCCACAAATTGCCATTACAGACCAAGATATTAGAGATATGATGGTTATGGGTCAAGACACAGTACTTTTTCCTTGGTAAGAGTTTTTTTCATAAATTTTATAATTTTAAAAGAGGTTGAAATTTCAACCTCTTTTTTTGCAAATTAAAAACTCAGGATTTTAAAAGAAGCGTAACTATTCAGCCTCTAATTAATTAATAAAAAAGCCACAGATTCACAGATTAAATCTATGATAATTAAAACAATAACCAAATATTAATTACACAGATTTAAACAACCAAAGGTTGTTTATTCTGCGAAAATTTACAAAAAATGATTAATTTTAATCTGTGAATCTGTGGCATATATTTGTTATTTAGCGTTTTAAATAGGGTGAATAGTTACAAAGAAGCTTCAAATGTTCTTATTTTTATATTCTACAACATATTTGACTATTGCAAATTATACATTTAGAAATCTTCTAAAATCATTATTATTTGAGCATTACAATCAATCATAATTATATATTTAGTTATTAACATATATAAACCACATAATATTAATATCTATTATTCCGAAAAAAATGTATTTTTATACTTAAATTGTGCAATTTTAAAAACACAGTGTTTCTTTAGAAAACTTCAAAAATGATACTAAGAAGCACTAAATAAACAATTAAATTATGAATATCATTAATAAAATTTGGAGTGTTCTATATAAAGACCTACCAGTTCATGTTAAGTTTTATATATCATTTTTTTGGATTTTACTATTTATAGCAATATCATTTACAAGCGTTTATATCCACACAAACAATTCTGCTAAAAATAATAAAATACTTGATTATTCTAATTTAGCATTATCCAAAAGTCAAAAATTATTTTCGCTTACATCATTAGCTATAAATGAAGATTTATCAGTTAGTAGTCCTGCAAAACAAAATTTAAACCATGAATTGATTGAAATAAATACCATTTATAATAATCTGAAATATGGCGGAATTATTTTCAATTCCGATAACTCTCAAACATATATTAAAGCTATTAAAGACGAAAAAACTCTTGTAAAATTGAACGAAGTTGAAAAGATTTTCAATGAGCAAAAAAAACTATTTTCAGTAATTGTTAAAGAAACAACATTTTTAAACGAATTAAATATTAAGCCATACACAATTCTTGATAGCACTTCAACTTCACAGAATCTAAACGTTATTACTTTAATGAATCCAATAGTTAAATCTGCAATTAAAGAAATAAATTCTTATGCTATTGAAAATTCATTAATTACAAATAATGAACAACTATGCGAAATGATTAAACAATATAATACTGCAAATGAGAATATATTTCTGTCACTTTTTATTTTAATTAATATTATTGCATTAATAATCATATTATTTAACTTTTTTATTCTTCAAATATTCATTGTAAGTCCAATTAACAAAATTGCTAAAGCATCTGTTGAAATTGCAAAAGGAGATTTAAAAACTAAACTTTCGCACAAAATAAATGACAATCTTGGACTTATTGTTTCGTCAATTAAATCATTAATTGAAAATTTAAAAAATGCTTCAGAATTTACAATTAAAATTGGACAAGGAAATTATGATGCAAACCTAGAAGTAATAAAAGATGGAAATATTGACGAAAAAGACAATTTGAATGTTGCGTTAATGAACATGCGCGATAAACTTAAAAGCGTTGCAGAAGAAGAAAAACGAAGAAATTGGGCAACATCTGGTTTTGCGATTTTTGGAGAAATTCTTCGCCAAGATAACGATAACATCGAAAAGCTATCATACAACATTATTAAAAATCTTGTAAAATTCATGGATATTAATCAAGCAGGGATGTTTTTATTAAACGAGTCTGAAGATAACAAATTCCTTGAAATGACTGCTTGCCATGCCTATGACAGAAAGAAATTTTCAGACCGAAAAGTAAATATTGGAGAAGGATTTATTGGCACATGCTTTATCGAAAAAGAAACAATTTATGTAACTGATGTTCCTACTGATTATATTAATATTACATCAGGTTTAGGAGATGCCCCTCCACGTAGCATTCTAATAGTTCCAATGAAACTAAACGATGTTGTGTATGGTATTTTAGAATTAGCATCATTTACTAGCTTTGAAAAATATCAAATTGAATTTGTTGAAAAAGTTGGAGAAAGCGTTGCATCAACTATTTCGACAGTAAAAATCAACATCCAAACTTCTAAGCTTCTAACTAAATCGCAACAACAAACCGAAATTCTATTGCAACAAGAAGAAGAAATGCGTCAAAATCTTGAAGAATTACATTCAACTCAAGATGAAATTTTAAAACGCGAATCAGAAATCACGGGCATTGTAAATGCAATAGATAACACAATTGCAAAAGCCGAACTTCAATTAAATGGAGTAATTATTAATGTAAATGCTAAGTTTAATAAAGTTTTTGAAGTAGAAAAAACAAATCTTACAAACCATAATATTAAAAAATTCATTGATGATAATCAATTCGATATTTTTGATGAAAGCTTCGAAATAGTCTCATCTGGTGAAAGTTCCGATTTTACTATAAAAGGACATACTGCAAAAAATACAAAAAAATGGCTACTTTGTTCTGTTACACCTGTTTTTGATTCAAATAAACAAATTGCTAAAGTACTGTTTATGGCAATTGACGTAACTCAACAAAAAGAACTTGAATCGGAATTAGCTCAAAAAGACGAGCTTCAAAAGCAAGAAATTGAAAAACTAATTCACGAAAACAACCAAAAACTTGAAGAAATAATTGCAACTCAAGAAGAATCAACAAAGCGAGAAACTGAGCTTTCTGCAATTATAAATGGAATAAACGAATCTTTAGGTTCTTATGAATTTGATGAAAAAGGAATAGTACTCAATGTAAACAGAATGTTTCTTGATATAACTGGGTTAAAAGAAAATGAGATAATTGGACAATCAATTATTGACTTTATGCCTGTTGAAAAACAAAAGTTAATGTACGACTTATTACCTAAGCTTTTTAAAGGCGACAAACACTCTGGTCCACATCAATTTATATTTAAAGGAGTTGAAAAATGGTGTTTCGAAACCTATACCCCTGTAAAATCTTCTAATGGTAATTTTAATAAAATATTAGTTCTTGCCAACGAAATTACTCAAGTTGTTATGCAAGATCGCAAAATGAAGACACAATCCGATGAATTAATGGCACAACAAGAAGAGTTGCGTCAGAATATGGAAGAAATGCAAACACTTCAGGAAGATACTTTAAAGAGAATGGAAGAAGCTGAAAATTTAAAAAATCAATTAGCAGAAAAAGACAAACTTCAAAGTATCGAAATTGAAAAACTAACTAATGAAAATAATCAGAAACTTCAAGAATTAATAAAAATTCAGGAAAAAATTCTAAAAGATGCAGAAGAGCAAAGAACTAAAGATGAACTAATCGTAAAACAAGCAAAAGAAGAAGCACAAATTCAAATTCTAAATATGGAAGAAGATTTCTTTATGAAGCAAAAAGAATTGAAAAAGAAATTAAAAGCAGCAACTTTAGAATTAGAAGCTACAAAAAATAATTAATTAATTGAGTATGTATGATATTGAAGTTAAATTAAGATTTATAGGTATAAAGGAACATAGGTATAAAGGTATTAAAATGATAATCATTTTACCATTTAGTATTTCCTGATTTCCTTATACCATATATCCTCTATACCTTTTTATTAAAATACATCTCTCGTATATTTTCATTGAATAGATTAACAATAAACAAAAAGTTAAATAATATGGAAAAACAAAACTGTTGGGAATACAAAAATTGTGGACGTGAACAAGGCGGTGCAAAAGTAGCCGAACTAGGTGTTTGCCCTGCTTCAACAGAAACAAAAGCTAATGGTATTAATAATGGCATAAATGCTGGCAGAGCATGTTGGGCAGTAGCAGGTACATTATGTGGAGGAACAGTGCAGGGCGAATATGCTTCAAAAATGCAAAATTGCTTGGCTTGCGATTTTTACACAGTAGTTCAGGATGAGGAAGATGATGATTATATGCTCACAAAAGAGATATTGAAAAAATTGTCTTAATTCATTGCCAATTTATTTAAATCTGTGAAATCTCCCGATGAAAAATTGATACAAGTCGGATTAATAAAATCAAAACCATAAACTATTCAATACCAGATAAATAAAAATTAAAAATGGAATTATATATCAATGTCGTTTAGTTAAGCAAAAGTAGATAAAATATTGAAAATTAATAAAAAAAGAGTTCTTTGAAATTTTG
>MEND01000030.1 GCA_001768975.1 Bacteroidetes bacterium GWA2_31_9
CGAATTCATAACATCGTCATATTCCAACAATCTTTTTCTTACTCCAAAGTGATTTTCTTCGACTTTTTTCTGTGCTCTTTCTATTGATTTTGTGATTAATGAATGTTGAATTACTTCTCCTTCTTTAAGCCCAAGTCTGTCCATCATTTTTGCAATTCTATCTGAACCAAAAAGACGCATCAGATTATCTTCCAGCGAAACAAAAAACTGTGTAGAGCCTGGGTCGCCTTGTCGTCCGGCTCGTCCTCTTAACTGACGGTCAACTCGACGAGATTCGTGCCTTTCAGTTCCAACAATTGCAAGTCCGCCAGCTTCGCGAACTTCCTGACTAAGTTTAATATCTGTACCCCGACCAGCCATGTTTGTTGCAATTGTAACTGTTTTTGATTTACCAGCATCGGCAACAATATCTGCCTCACGTTGATGTAGTTTTGCATTTAAAACGTTGTGTTTTATTCCACGAAGTTTTAACATTCGGCTTAACAATTCGGAAATTTCGACAGAAGTTGTTCCAACTAAAACCGGACGACCTTTTTCGGTTAATGCCACTATTTCGTCGATAACAGCATTATATTTTTCGCGTTTTGTTTTGTAAACCAAATCTTCACGGTCTTTTCTAACGATAGGGCGGTTTGTAGGAATTACAACAACATCGAGTTTATAAATGTCCCACAATTCTTTTGCTTCGGTTTCGGCAGTTCCAGTCATTCCAGCTAGCTTGTGATACATTCTGAAATAATTTTGCAAAGTTACAGTAGCAAATGTTTGGGTTGCTGCTTCAATTTTTACATTTTCTTTTGCTTCAATTGCCTGATGTAAACCGTCGGAATATCTTCTACCATCGAGAATACGACCTGTTTGTTCGTCAACAATTTTAACCTTATTATCCATAACAACGTATTCGTCGTCTTTTTCAAATAAAGTGTAGGCTTTAAGTAGTTGATTTATTGTATGTATTCGTTCAGATTTGATAGCGTAATCCTGAATTAAAAGGTCTTTTTTAGCAAGTTTTTCGGCTGCATCAAAAGAGCCTTTCTCAATATCGGCTATTTCGGTTCCTATATCAGGCATTATGAAAAACCGAGAATCATCAGAATCTGTTGTTATTAAGTCAATTCCTCTTTCTGTTAACTCAATAGAGTTTTGTTTTTCGTCGATTACAAAAAATAGTTCTTCAGTAATTTCGGGCATTCGTTTGCTATTTTCGGCTAAGTATATGTTTTCGGTTTTTAGCAATAATGCTTTCATTCCCGATTCGCTCAAAAACTTAATCAGAACTTTATTTTTTGGAAGTCCTTTAAAGGCACGTACTAAAAGTACACCGCCTTTGTTTGTGTCGCCCGATTCTATTAGTTTTTTTGCATCGTTTAAAATTTGTCCTACAAGATTTTTTTGTTCTGTAACTAGCTTTAAAACTTTTGGTTTTAGTTCGTCGAATAGCTGGTCTTCGCCTTTTGGAGTTGGTCCTGATATAATTAAAGGTGTTCGAGCATCGTCGATTAAAACCGAATCGACCTCATCTACAATTGCATAATGATGCTTACGTTGAACTAAATCGTTAGGATTAACTGTCATGTTGTCTCTTAAATAGTCGAATCCAAATTCATTGTTTGTTCCAAAAGTTATGTCTGCTAAATATGCTTGTCGTCTTTTGTCGGAATGTGGTTCGTGCTTGTCGATACAGTCAACCGATAAGCCATGAAATTCGAACATTGGGTCCATCCATTCGGCATCACGTTTTGCAAGATAATCGTTAACAGTAACTATATGAACACCTTTTCCGGCAAGTGCATTTAAAAATACAGGCAAGGTTGCAACAAGGGTTTTTCCTTCACCTGTACCCATTTCTGCAATTTTTCCTTGATGCAGAACAACTCCACCAATCAGCTGAACATCGTAATGAACCATGTCCCAATTAATTTTGTTTCCTCCTGCTAGCCAAGAGTTAAAGTAAATTGCTTTATCGCCTTCTATTTCAACAATATCTTTAGTAGCAGCAAGGTTTCGGTCGAAATCGGTTGCTGTAACTGTAATTTCTTCGTTTTCTTTAAATCGTTTTGCAGTTTCTTTAACAATAGCAAAGGCTTCGGGGAGACTTTCGAGAAGTATCGTTTCGATTTTTTCGAGCAAATCTTTTTCGATTTTTTCGACTTTAGTGTATATTTTTTCTCTTTCGTCGATATCTGTGTCTTCGTTTTCTGCAGATAGCTTTAATGTGGCGATTTCATCTTCATCAATTTTAATAAAATCACGAACTTTAGTTTTTAATGCGGTTGATTTTGCACGCAATTCATCGTTCGAGAGATTTATAACCTTAGCATATTCTGCATTTATTTTTTCTAACAATGGATATACTTTGCTTACATCTCGTTTAGATTTGTCGCCAAAAAATTTCTTTAAAATTGAATCTATAAATGCCATAATTATTTTATTTTATGTAGTAGCGAGCAAAATTAATTTAAATTTATAATTAACCTTATTTTATGTCGTAATTTAACTTAAAATAGTAAAGCAAAAACAAATGTCAAACAAATTCCAATTCTTAAAATTGCAATTTTCAAAACCGTTTGAATATTAAATAATTGCGATGCATTGAGTTTGTCGAAATGTAATTTGAGATTTATTGGCTATTCGACATTTTAAGTGGAAATAGCATTTATTTTAATATTTCCTTTTACTTTTTTTATCGAAAAAAAGTAACAAAAAACTTTTAATTGCAAGAACTCACTCCGTCTGCGACTTCGCACAAACAGCTTGCAATTAATAAGGAATTATTATTACGCTTCGCTTAGCTTTAAAAAACTGTAAATCATTTTTGTAAGTTTTCATCTTTTATAATGTATAACTCTTCGTCATTTCTCACTAATTTTTGGCGAATAACAGATTTATTCGATTTTTGAAGTTTGGTATTTTCAAAAACATACTGTTTTCTTAGATGCACAATTTATATGTACTGCTCTCCTTTTAATAACTTAGCATCGTTAACAAATTGGCGAACAAGCTGTTCTTCGTCTTTTTTGCAAATCAACAACACATCTGAAGTATCAACAACAATGTAGTTAGTAAGTCCATGTACTACAACTAATTTGTCTTTGTTTGCTTTAACAATATTATTTTTTGAATTATACAATAAAACTGTATCATTCTTGATAGCATTTCCTTTTTCGTCTTTTGCAGAATGCTCATAAACAGAGTTCCATGTTCCTAAGTCGGACCAACCGAAGTCAGAACATAATACATAAACATTTGATGCTTTTTCCATTATACCATAGTCAATCGAAATATTTTGACATTCAGTATATATTGCATGTATTATACTTTCTTCTGATTTAGCAGACATTGTTGCATATTTATCTTTAAAAAGATTACTTACATCGGTTAAGTAACGTTCAAAAGCTGCATTAATGCTGTTTACAGACCAAATAAAAATTCCTGAATTCCAATAAAACTCACCACTTTCTAAGAAGAATTTGGCTATGTCTAACTCAGGCTTTTCGGTAAAAGTTTTTACTTTTTTTAGATTTGGTAAATCTTTTGAAATTTCTAAATCGGAATTAAATTGAATGTAGCCATAACCTGTGTCTGGACGGGTTGGTTTTATTCCTAAAGTTAACAAGGATTCACAGCTACTTGCAAATCCTAATCCTTGTTCAATTACTCTTAAAAATTCTTCAACTTTAATAATTAAATGATCAGCAGGAGTAACAACTATATTTGCATTAGGATTTTTTTGAAATATTTTATGATTAGCAAAAGCAATACAAGGGGCTGTATTTCTACGCATTGGCTCTAACAAAACCTGTTCGGCAGTTATTTCTGGTAATTGACTTAATACTATCTCTTGATATTCGAAGCTAGTAACTATATAAAAATTTTCAGCAGGGATTAATGGCTTAAATCTATCGAATGTTTCTTGAAGCAAGGTTTTTCCTGTTCCTAAAATATCAAGAAATTGTTTTGGCATTAGAGTTCTACTTACAGGCCAAAATCTACTTCCAACACCACCAGCCATTATAACACAATAATTATCAGTATGCATTTTTAAATTGTTTTAATTTTAAATAAACCATGAATCAAAAATAGCCTTTTTGTTTTAATATTACGACATAAAAAACGTGTTCTTCGTTTTTCAAGTATTTCAAAGGCGTTTCCTTTGCTGTCAATAAACTGTTCTTTAGGACTTAAATCTTTAAGAAACCTGACATCTTCGGAAATATTTCGTGACAATATTTCCGACATTTTATTTTTACTAAATGAAATAGTATTATTTCTTTTTCTAAATGTTTTTAGCAATTGTTCACTCAATCCAACACTAAATCCACCTTGATTATGAAACTCATTTAATAAATTATAAAATTCAAGCTTCCATAATTCGCCATGGGGATTTTGTAAGTTTTTTACTTTTTGCCAAACTTTAAAATGTGCAAATTCGTGAAGAAAAGTAGTAAGAAAATGATCTTTGTCGAGATCGTTGTTTACAGTAATTTTCGATTTTCCATTATGTAAGGGCTTAAAGTCGCCATACTTAGAGCATCGTTTTTTAGTAACTTTAAAATAAAAATCATTTTCAGTAATTATATCAAAAATTAATGGAGATATATGCTCTAAAAAATATTTATTTAAAACCTGAATACTTTGCTCTTTGTCCAAAACTTTACAAAAAATTACTTTGGGCAAAAATAAAATGAAATTTTGAATCAACTTCATCTAAATGAATTAATCTTTTTTGAATTTACTCCAAAAAGTCTTTTTTTTGCCAATCTACTAACCCTAAATTTGTTATGAGTATAAACATAGCAAATTCTTTAATTCTGATTAGATTCAATTTAATATTCAACCCATTCTGGGTTATCTTCTGCTTTGATTTAATCCCGAAATTCGGGATTATTCAAATTTAAACATATCGGACTTAACTAAATGACATATTAAAAACTAGTATTTTTTAGAATACTCAATGCCATTGTTTTGTCTTTTTCTAATTGCTTTATCAAAAGTTGAATATTCTCGAAACGAATTTCATCACGCATTTTGGCAACAAATTCGATTCGGAGTTTTTCGCCATAAATGTTTTTATCAAAATCGAAAATATTTACTTCAATAGTTTTAATGTTATTGTCTTTACTTATTGTTGGGTTAGTTCCAATGCTTAACATTCCGCCATAATAATTGGATTTATATTTAACTCTTACGGCAAAAACTCCTGTTTTAGGAAGTAATTTAAAGTTATCGTTTAACTCTACATTTGCAGTTGGAAAACCAAGATTTTTGCCATGTTTTTTACCTTCGCCAACTATTCCCGAAATAATATAACTATAACCAAGAAGTTTGTTTGCTTGTGAAACATTGCCGTTTAAAATAAAATTTCGGATTGTAGTTGAGCTAATTTTATCTTGTTCTATGCTAAATTCAGGAAGTTGTTCAACCTGAAAATTGTAATTTAACGAACAGGTTTTAAGAAATTCAAAATTGCCTTCACGATTATGCCCAAAATGGTGGTCGTGTCCAACAATTAGAGCTTTTATTCCAACTTGTTTAACAAGAATTTGTTCGATAAATTCGCAGGAAGATAAATTTGAAAACTCAATAGAAAAAGGAAAAATTATTAAATGATCAATTCCTGTTTTGCTTAATAATTCTATTTTTTCTTCAAGATTGTTTAATAAGAATAATTGAAAAGAATCTTTTGATGGTAAAATATGCTTAGGATGTGGCCAAAATGTAAACACAACCGATTCGCCATTAAGTTCGTTTGCCTTAGAAATAAGTGTTTTTAAAACCTCATTATGTCCTAAATGAACGCCATCAAATGTCCCAATTGTAAGAATGGGATTCTTTGCTTTGAAATCACTCAAATTTGTCCAAGTTTTCAATTCAAAAATATTTTTGGCAAAAGTAAACTTTTAAATAGCATCTACAAAAGCTGAAATATTGCAATTAGGTTTTAAATTTAATTTATAATTTTACAATCTTAATTTTTAATCTTTTAACAAATATGAAACAATTTTTTTTATTTTCAATAATAGTCTTGTTTTCAGTAACATCTTGTACTAAAAAGAGTGGATTTACAATTTCTGGAAAACTCGAAAACGGAGCCGATAAAACAATCTATCTTGATGAGTTAACAACAACAGGTATTGAGCCAAGCGATTCGGCAAAAATTGGAACAGATGGAAGTTTTGAAATATCAGGAATTACCTCAGAACCAAAGTTTTTTATTCTTCGTTTTACAATGAATAATTTCATTACCCTTATTGTTGATTCGCTTTCGGAAATTGAAGTTACAGGCGATGCAAATAACTTATTATCAACATACAATGTTGCTGGGAGTAATGATTCAAAACTTGTAATGGAAATTGACAAAAAAGTAAATACATCAATTGCAAAAGTTGATTCATTAACAAAAACATTTCATGAAAGCCAAAATAGTCCTGATGCTGATACTATAAAAGCACAACTTGATGCCGAATATCAAAGAATTTTGGAAGAAAACAGAAGGTTTAATTTAGATTTTATAAATAAAAATAAAAATTCATTGGCTTCGTTAAAAGCTCTTTATCAGAAAATTGGAAACAATTCTTTAATAAATCCATACAGCGATTATCAATTTTTTAATCAAGTTGATTCTGCAATTGGATTAACTTATCCTAACTCGAAACATTCAAAAGCTCTTCATGCAAATTTACTCGAAGTACGAAAAGCTGTTGAGGCTGAAAACGCTAATAAACAAAATATTAATTCCGGTTCTGAAGCTCCAGAAATTTCATTGCCAAATCCTGATGGAAAAACTATCAACCTGTCTGATTTCAGAGGAAAAATAGTTTTACTTGATTTTTGGGCATCGTGGTGTAAGCCTTGCAGAGCCGAAAATCCAAATTTAGTAGCGAATTATAAAAAATATAGCAAAAAAGGCTTTGAAATATTTCAGGTTTCGCTTGATAAAACCAAGCAAGAATGGGTAAATGCAATTTCAAAAGACAATTTAATCTGGATACATGTAAGCGATTTACAATATTGGAACTCACCTGCTGCCAAACTTTACAATGTTTCGTCAATTCCTGCGAATTTTTTAATAGATAAAGACGGTAAAATTATTGCTTCAAATCTAAGAGGCGAGGAACTTGGAAATAAGCTAAAGGAAATTTTTAAATATTAGAAGAGTTTTGCCACAAAGACACAAAGATACGAAAAGGAAAAATATTTACTACTTGTGTGTATTTCAGAGCAATTGTTCGTTATTCTGCCACTGTTGGTGAAAACGTCAATAGTGTAAATAGTGTCAATAAGAAAACACAGTGTTTCTTCAGAAAACTTCAAGAATGAGGCTTTCGCAGTTTTGAAAATTAAGAGACACTAAATACATAAAATTAATGATTTAAAAGCCTTTAAAATGCAAATCATCCTCATTAAAATCCTGATTTTGCTTGCCTTAATCACTCCAATACTGATTTTATCGTTCGATTGGGGAAAGAAAAATTACAAAAATTTATTACTTTTTTTATTGATATATTTTGTTTGGTCGTTTTTTAATTCACCACTGTACGAAGGGATTTTCGGCATTGATTTTATTTCAAGTATTTGGAACTGGGAAGGAAAAATATTTGCATTTATTTTCTCAATATTATTTGTGTTCATTTTCAGAAAAAATATAAGTGAAAACAACTTTTTTACCTTAAAACAAAATGCTAAATCATTAAAATATACACTTTCTGTTATAGTATTAATTACGTTATTATCAGCCACATTTACATTCTTCTCAGAAGAAAAATACGAACTTGACTTTGATACTCTTGCATTCAGGCTTACCATGCCTGGTTTAGACGAAGAATTTGCTTTTCGTGGGTTAATGATTGCTTTTTTATTGCCTTCATTAAAACCTGCATTTACTGTCGGAAATTTACGATTTGGAAATCCTGCTGTTGTTGTAACAGCATTTCTTTTTGGATTGGTTCATGGCATTTCGTTTACATATAATTTGCCAATTATGTTCGACTATTTTGCATTCACCTATACATTTATTTTCGGATTAATATGGGGCTGGATGCTGTTAAAAAGTAGAAGCATAGTTATGCCTGTGGTTTCGCATAATCTAAATAACTTTGTTGTAACTTTGCTAACAATGATTAAGTAGAGTTTGTCCACAATGTCCGACTATCACACATGCTGGCTCAAACACTCAACGAGTGTTTGCACTGTTATTCTCGACCTTCAAAATTGGGAACATTATTTTGAAAACTTACAAAAACAAAATCTAAATCTTAAAATTATCATAACTTTTTCAACACAATTACGTTAAAACCTATATTTGCAATGAATACACAGAATTTATTATTAATTTTGTAAATTGTTTTAGTCGCAATTTATGTTTAAACAAGGGCAATTGCTCGAAAAAATACAGTTTCCTTCTGACCTGAAAAAACTCGACGAAATTCAGTTAATTCAGCTAAGTAACGAATTACGACAATATATTATTGATGTAGTTTGCAACAATCCGGGGCATTTTGGAGCCAGTCTGGGTGTTGTTGAGCTGACTGTGGCATTGCATTATGTATTTAATACTCCCGACGATTTGTTGGTTTGGGATGTTGGACATCAGGCTTATGGTCATAAAATTCTTACTGGACGAAAAGATGTATTTGAATCGAACAGAAAATATCATGGAATAAGTGGCTTTCCAAAGCCATCTGAGAGCATTTACGATGCTTTTGGTGTTGGTCACTCATCAACATCAATTTCTGCGGCTCTCGGCATGGCAATGGCTCTTAAACTGCAAAAAATAAAAAAACAAGTAATTGCTGTTATTGGCGATGGCTCAATGACAGCTGGAATGGCTTTCGAAGCAATGAATCATGCAGGAATGTTAAAGCCAGATATGCTTGTAATTCTGAACGATAATAACATTGCAATTGACGAAAATGTTGGTGCATTAAAAGAATATTTGGTTGATATAACTACTTCACAAACTTATAATAAAGTTAAAGACGAAGTTTGGAAAATGCTTGGAAAAGTTAGTCGTTTCGGACCTAATGCACAGGTTTTTGCACAAAAAATTGAAAATGGTATTAAATCAATAATACTTCGACAATCAAATCTTTTCGAATCTCTTAATTTCAGATATTTTGGACCTGTCGATGGACACGATGTTGTTTATCTATCAAAAATTTTAAAAGACTTAAAAACTATTCCCGGACCTAAATTGTTACATGTTTTAACTAAAAAAGGAAAAGGATTTAAGTTTGCCGAAC
>MEND01000031.1 GCA_001768975.1 Bacteroidetes bacterium GWA2_31_9
AGGAAAGCAGGTTACATTAATTACTGGATTTATAGGTACTGATGGCGATTTAAGCGATTTAGCAAAAAAACTAAAAACAAAATGCGGAGTTGGAGGCTCATCTAAGGATAGTGAAATATTAATTCAGGGCGATTTCCGACAAAAAATACTGCAAATTCTATTATCTGAAGGCTATAAGGCAAAAATTATTTAAAATCGGCATTAAACCTTATAAATATTATTTTGCTAAAAAATACTGTAATAGAATGAAATGAAAATTAAATGATGGTAAAAACAAAAACTTACGAAGGCAATTGCACATATATAATCTAAATTAATTAAAACGAGACTTACCAATTCTACATTTTTTTATTGAATAATTACTACTTTTTTATTCAATTTATACTTTTCAGAAGTTACTGAAATTGTATATATACCTGTTGGAAGAAATTGCAAATTAATAATATCATTTTGTTTGCCTTCTACATTATCAGATTTAGCAATTACCTGTTTACCACACATATCGTAAATGCAAACATAAAAATCAGTAGAGTTAACTGTATTAAACTCAACATTTAATTCGTTATTTTCTTTATTATACCAAACAGCTTGTATTTCATTATTATATTTTGTATTCACTGACACAATATTACTATAAGAATATCTACCATCGAAATCGGTTTGTTTTAATCGATAGTAAGTAACTCCTTCAAAAGGTCTATTATCATTAAAAGAATAATTTTGAATAGAATTTGAGTTTCCTGCACCATCAACAAATCCTAAATAATTAAAATCGACACCGTTATTAGACTTTTCAATTGTAAAAAAATCGTTATTTATCTCATTTGTTGTATTCCAAAATAAATTTACTATTTCTGAATTTTGCTTTGCACTAAAATCTAATAATTCAATTGGTAAGCCATGTACTCCTTTAGCAACAGCATGTTTCGAAAAAGTTGTATATCCTAATCTTTGAGCATAACCATCTGCATAAGTTCTACCAGCAACATCTATATTTGGAATTGTTGTTGTGCTTTCAAAAGTTGACCAATCGGCATAATCGATTGAAGCATCATCGCGTTTTACTGCACAAAATTGATTATTATCGGCATCAGACATTGCTAAGTTTTCGACAAAAAGTTTAACACCGTAACTTCCTCCTGACGGAAGTGCATCAGGTATAGTTGACCATTGTGCAGTTTCAAGAATATCTATAATAGGTGTTCCGCTTTGTGATGTAGTTAAGTTCTCATCGTCGTCGTCTTCATCTGCAATTGGCTCTACTTTTGTATTTAAAAAGTTTACACCTACTATGCTATTGTTTACAAAATCAAAGCGATGATAATCTATTGAAGTTGTTCCATTTCCTAATGGCAAAGTATATGTACTTACATTTGATTCAATATATCTACGATAATTTCCATTAATAAAACTTGCGTTTGAAAATGATGCTAAATCTGCGGCAACAATACTTGAATGAATTAGGTAATTAATTCCTGTAGTAATTACACCATCATCAAGGTCGAGAGTTTTTTCTACTTCTGCATCAATAGCAAGTGCAACTTCGTCCCCTGTTTTATTTATTGTCAAATTTTCAAATATTGTTTTTGTTGTACCATTAATATTTTGATTTCCGGTTGAAGTAAACTGAACTGTTCCATTGCCATCACGATTAATAAATACATTATTTGAAGCATTGTTTGTCCAATTTCCTTCTAGAATCATTGTTCCATCAATATCAATTGAGCCATGGTTGACATTTGTTTTATTCAAATAATTTCCAACTCCAGCACCTCCATCAATTACTAAATAAACTCCAGATGGTATTACAATAGTAGCTCCGTTGTTGACTATACCACCTTGAGAGAATAATAAATTAATAAAAAATAAAGAAATAAAAATCAGCAAATTGAAACGAATTATCATATATACAATACTTTTTTAACAATGGTTATACGCATACTAGCTGGTCTAGTTACAATAATAGAAAAAAAAATTAATTTATTATTCGGCGACAATAATTTGTTGCGAAACAGATTCAGAATTACTAAAAACATTTAACAGATAAATGCCTGATTTCAAATGCAATTTATTAATATTTAATTTAATAATTTCATTGTCAGAACTGATTTGACTTTCAAACCTCAACTTTCCTGACATATCGACTATTCTTAATTTTAATTCTTGCTTCAATTTATTTACAATAATAAAAGAATGTCCAAATTCATTACAAAAAACTTTTATACTAGAATTGTTATTTGTACTCACTGACTTGATACTGCTGTGCGAGTATTTTCCATCAAAGTCTATTTGTTTTAATCTATAATAAGTTATATTTTTAAAAGGTGAGTAGTCAACTGAAGCATAATTTATAAGATAATTACTATTTCCAGCTCCATCAACTTTTGCAAATGATTCAAAATTAACGCCATCAATAGATTTTTCTATAATAAAATAATCGTTGTTAATTTCTGATGCCGTTTTCCAGTTAATTTCAACTAAATCGCCTTTAGAAACTACATCAAAACTCAAAAGTTCAATAGGTAAAACTGCATCGCTTTTTGCAATTGCATGTTTTGAAAAAGTTGTATATCCTAATCTTTGAGCATAACCACTTGCATAAGTTCTACCGTCAGCATCTTGTACCGGAATTGTTGTGCTTACTTCAAATGTTGACCAATCGGCATAATCGGCTGAAACATCATCACGTTTGACTGAGCAAAACGTATTATCGTCAGAACCAGATAATTCAGTATTTGCAACATATAAATTTACACCGTAAGAACCCCCAGCTGACCATCCAACTTGAGGGTTAAATGTCCATACAGCATTTTGCAATAAATTATTTAATAATGTCCCATCTTGTTCTGCAATTAGATTTTCATCTATGTCATTACCAATTTCAGAAATTGCAGCAACATTTACATCTAATGCTGTTAAATTTACTAAATTATTATTTATAAAATCGGCTCTTTTATAATTTGTAATTGCTGTTCCATCACCAACAGGGAAAGGATAAATACTTGTATTATTGGCAATTGCTCGTTGTAAGTTTCCATTAATAAAACTTGAAGAACCACCGCCAGAAATTCCAGTTACAGCATCATTATTTAAGACAATAACTTTATAAGAACTTGTAGTTGTGATAATTCCACTTGTTAATGTTAATGTTGTTGCTACATTGGTAGTTTGTTGTAAAGTAACTGCATCTGTAGCTATTGTTTTAAATACATAAAGATTCTGAACTGTTGCAGGAAGTGCATTGCCAACATCCATATTCCCATCACTAATAAATCCATAACTCGCATCGGTTGGAAAAGTTCTTGTGCCAGAAATTCTTATATTACCGTCTGAAACGCCTGTCCCACTCGTTTTTATTCCATTTGGTGAACCATATAATAATGTTGACCCTGTAGTTAATGTAAAATTTCCAGCTCCTTCAATATAATCTGTTTCATCCATTCTGAAAACTGTAGGTGAATTAACTAAAAATAAATTTTGAATACCTATACTCGCCCCAAGGTCAACGTTTCCAGCAAGGGCTGGTGATGTGAGGTTTGAAGCAGTACTGTTTAGTTCAATATTGTAATAGCTGATTCTGGTTGACCCTGCACCATAAGTTCCTCTGATTAATTGCTGCTGGGCTGCTCCTGTACCATAATATTCAATTGTTCCGCCAGATAAGTTATAAACTGAATTTATTCCTGTTAATTCGGGTAGTGAGGTACTAACTTTTGACATTCTTAAACGACCTCCGTCCATTGTAATACCGGCATCTCCTGTTACTCCGCTACTACCGAATTCAACAATAGTAGTAGCTCCTGTGATTGTAAGATTATTTGATATTACAATTGCAGAAGGAACAATTTTATATCCATCAGAAACACTTCCTCCAGAAAACTTCAAGTTATAATATCCGTTAACTCCTAATCCGCCACCAGAATATAAATATTGATACTGATTGCTGGCAAGTGTTGCAGCAATATCAACTGTTCCGCCCGATAATGTATATGTACCTGAAAATCGTGGATATCTTACAGCCGAACCAAATACAACATTATCAGTAAATTGATAAATTCCTCCTGTCATGGTTAGATTTCCTGGCCCGCTAAAATTATTTGTTCCGTTGTCTAAAACTGTTCCAAGCATTATTTCTAATTCAGCTCCTGCATCAATATTTTCGCCATGAGAATTTGTATAATTATATGTATTAGAAGTTAGCTCAATTATTACTTTTCCACCTGAACTTATAGTTGATGGCAAAGCATTTCCAGATTTCTGATTATCGTTGCCTGTAAAATGATAAGTTGCAATATCTGAATATGTTCTAGCACTAGTTAACTGGATACAGCCCTTTGCTCCTGTTGCAAGAGTAGTAATTGCCCCATCAGTAGCATCAATCCATGCGGTTTTTAAGGTAGCTCCGTTTTTTAGGTCAAAACTCCCTCCTCCGGTTGCCTTATATGCTGACATATTTAGTGTTGCATCTGCCTCAACAGAAAGACTTTGATTAACAACAATGTCACAATTTAAAGTAACAACCTTAGTTGCTGAATTATTAATTGTAAGATATGCAAAAGTTGTAAAAGTAGGATCATTTATCGTTTGGTCTGCTATACCATTCAAAGTAACAGCTCTGCCATTTCCAGCACCAAGATTAAGTGTTCCGCTTGCACCACGTGTCCAGTTTCCTTTTATTTCAATATCACCACCTACATCATCTGATAAATTTAATGTGCCATTGACAGTAACATTCCCATCAACCTTAAATGTAGCTGTTCTACCTGTACCATCGTCAAAACTAAATGTAGAGCCAATATCAACAGTTAGGTTTCCTGTCATTGTGTAAATGGTATTAACATCTGAGTGATCCCAACTCATCATATAAACTGTCGTGTTATTACTTACTTCAACATTTACAGGGCTATTCCATTCTATTTGTTTAAAATAAGTTCCACCCATAGCATATTTCAGAATAGAAGAAGAACCATAAGATGAGGGTCCATTTGTAACAAGATTCCCTCCAGTATTAATTGAAAGTATTCCGTTTATTGTAGTTAAACCTGCACCCAAATCAACATTTGCATTAACATTAACATTGTTGAAATTAAAATGATTAGATCCTGCAACATAGGCCGCATTGTTAAAGTTAATTGTTCCACTACCAGCTGTGAATGTTCCATTATTGGTTATATAACCACCTGAACCTAAATTAATAGTTCCACCGCTTGTCATATCCAAAGTTCCGGAAATAATTATTCCGCCATTAATATCTAACGAGCCTGACGCACCAAATGTAAGAGATTGCCCTGATTGAATTGTTAATGAATTAACCCTGTTTGATGCTGTTCCATTTACAGTTACTGCATGTTTAATCAGTACAGCGACTCCAAGTGGGGGAACCTGATTGGCAACCCAAGTTGATGCAGTATTCCAGTCTCCCGCTTGAGTTGATTGGTAACTAACTGACGACTCTTCTCCTCCTGAAATTGCTCCCAAAGAAGTAATATTTCCAGAAATGGTATTGCCTCCTGTATTCACGCTTCCCAGCACTTCCCAAAAACCTAAGGCATCGCGACGAATCCCTGAAATATTTGACTCAGTACCGGCAATGTCTGTATCAAGATATGTTGCAGTAATTCCACATGAATAACTTGATATACCACTAGATGTAAGAGACCAGTATCGGTTAAGATAATCAGTAGTACTTGTATTATCTGGATGTTTAGCTGCTGTAACCCTAACTCCAGCATAGGCAGATGAAAAACTTCCAGAAGTAAAATTAAGTGATATTGGCGAATATTGCCCTGTAGTTCCTACCGGATAAGAAAATGAACCCATAGCAGAAAAAGATTTTCTAACTTCTCCTGTACTTTCGGCAATAAACATATTTGAGGAAGAAAATGTTCCAGCAACTGTTGCCGAAGTTCCAAATGTAAAATTATTCGAGCCAATATTAATTGTTCCAGATGTAAACGTAAGTGTTCCATTTAACGAGCAACTTCCACTTAATTGAGCATTCTGGACATCATTAATTTCCAAATTTTGATAAGTTCCAGTTCCGCTTAATGTATGAATTGCAGATGCTCCATTAAGATATATTTTTCCGATTCCGCTGTGGATTCCATTGTTCGTTATATTTCCGTTTACAGTAATTGTATAACTGTTATCAGAAATAGTTCCTGATGAAATGGTTAGGTCTTTTGTTATAGTTACCGCATTATTTACTGTCAGCCCTGCTGAATTATTTAATATCAAATAACCATCAATATTTGTAACTCCAGTCATTTGCTGTGCTGAAGTTCCGTTAAATGTTACTGCCCTATTGTTTACGGTAAGAGTTCCTCCGCTGTTTTTAGTCAAATCACCTTTTACATTCAAATCGCCTCCGGCTAAACCGCTTAAAGTAATTGTTCCACTTGTACCCCCTCCTATAATAACATTTCCACCAACAGTAAGTGTAGCAGTCATTTGGTTTCCACCATTATTTAAAGTTAACGTACTGCCATCATCAATGGTTAAATTTTCGGCATTTTGTCGTGCTGTTCCTGTTCCACCATTGCCTAAATCAAGTGTTGTACTGTTACTTATTTGCACACTTGCTGGATAACCGTTTCCACTAGTAGCCGACCATTCAGTTGACCTTCCATAAGTACCTCCTGTATTATATTTCAATGTAGAACCAGATGCGTAAGACGGTGCATTTGTATTTACCCAGCCCCCTGCATTAACTGAAAGAATTCCTTTTATAGCTGAACTTCCTCCAAAATTCACTCCGTTACTAATATTCACATTGTAAAAATTAACTGTACCTGAAACGGAACCAGTTCCTGAAAAAGTAACAGTGCCACCAGCTGTACCACTTGCAAAATCGCCTCCTGCGGATGAAACAACGCCACCATCTGCAATACTTACAATATTTGCTGCTCCAACAGAAAAATAACCAGAAGTTAATACCAAAGAATTAGAAACACTGCTTATAGTTAATGTACCTGCATTTGTTAACGAAATAGTGTTATTTCCACCTCCACCCATACTAGCAATTGTCAAAGTATTAATTGTTGACGGCAATCCAGTTCCTGTAGCTTGATTTGCAGAACCATTATATGTATAATTTGCTCCAGTATTGAAATTTCTGGTTGTTGTTTGAACATTGCCAGTTGCTCCGGCAGAAGTTATGCCTGCAGTTGAACCCATCCTAAGATAACTGCCAGAATTAGCTGTAAAAGTCCCTCCACTAACCACATAAGTTCCCATAGATAAAGTGCTTCCAGAAAAAACAGTTATAGTAGCACTTCCGTTTATTGTTAAATTGCTGTTTAGGCTTACTATTGGATTTTTTGTAGCACCATCTCCAATTTCAAAATTAATTGGATTTGTATCTCCTATTGTTATTGAAGATGAAACAGTTTGAACACCTGATGTTTTATTTAGAACTATTTTCCCTATTGCTGAACCAAAAGATTTTCTGAATGTTCCGCCCGAAATTAAAAAATTTCCAGCAATATTTAAAATTTCGGTAGGCGTTCCACTTCCAGCATTACACAAATTTACGTCACCATTAGTTTGAGAATAATTTCCAGAAACATTAATTGTAACATTTCCAGAAGTTGTCGCAAATTGAAGAATTCCCCCATTAACATTGAAATTGCCGCCAATACTAAGGTTTACTGCTGTTGAATTAGTCAAGTTAAATTGTTTTGGTGTGCCTCCTGTTGATGTAACAGTAAAGTCTCCATTTATTGCAGTTGGAACAGTTCCTGCTAGTTGAATATTTCCAGTTTGCCCAGTGCAATTCCATGTAAAATGATGAAATGACTGATTTCGTCCAGTTGGGACTGTAGAAACAATACCAGTAACTTCGCAAGTTGAACCAGAACTCCAAGTGGCTGTAACAATTGTTCCGCCATCTTGGTTGTGCTGGTATTTCCCACCATTTGACACTGTCCATGAACCAGAAGAAATAGTTATTGTTCCTGCATTTGAAACTGTACCGTTTACCGTTACGCTACCGTTGGTTGTAATTGTACTACCACTATTGATTGTTAATGTTTTTGAACCATTAATTGTGAGATTTGCAGTTGTTGCGTTTTGATCCATTGTAACGTTATGAGCAATTGTTACGTTCCCCATACTTAATGTTGTTGAAGGAACTGCATTAGCAGTCCATGTTCCAGCAGTACTCCAGTTACCATCTGCTGTTGTTGTCCAACCTGCTTGAACTGAGTAAGAATAATTAGAGCCAGTATTATTATTCAAATTTATTGTAAACAAATCGGCATTTGAACCATCGGCAGCAACATTTGAAGGACCAGAACTAAATACATAATATTCAATATTTTTACTTGCAGTATTGGTAGAAGCTGGAATTGTAGCAGTATAAGAAGTGCCTGCACCAGCCATTGACAAAACTGTGGAAGTCGCCCATGCATCATCTGTATATCTTAAATAGAAATTTTGACCTGTCGAAGTGCCTGAAGTAGTGGCTGTAACTATAACCGACTGACCAGGAAAAACATTTGCAGAAGTTGGATTTTGAGCAACACTTGAAATTGTTTGAACAGCTCCTTGAATGCAAAATACAACATGAGTTGAAGTACCAGGTGTTCCAGAGCCAGATGTTTTAAATACATAATTATCAGTTGTATTAGGAGTATTAAAATAGTATGCTTTACCACTTCCTGTTATCTGAAATATTGTTGAAGTAGAAAGCGAAACTAAAATATCAGAACCACCATTTGGTTCATAAGTTGTACCTCCGCTTTGAGCACTATAAAAACGATAATATGCGTTACCTGCGGTAACATTTGAAGTTGTAGTAAGAATATTAGTACCGACTATATTGCCCAATAATGCTGCTGAACCTTGAGTCCATGAATTTGGATTTGCAAAATTTCCACTCGAAAAATAGATTGGGCTTTGTGCAAAGCTACTTAAAGATAAACTAATTATCAATAAAATAAAAAAAGTAACGAATTCGAATATTCTTTTCAACTTGAATTATTTTTAACAATATTTGTACGTATAATAAACCTAGCTTGTTACATGAATAATTACAAAGATTAAAAAAAAATTAAAAACTATGTAACTACTCAGCCACTATTTTTGCCACAGATTACGCAAATACGCACAGATTTGTAGCACAGATTTTTATTAAAGTAATACCTATTGTAACAATAGTTCGTTAAATTTTTAAGCAGCAATAGTCCCATAAAATATAAGTTCATTGAAA
>MEND01000032.1:0-191 GCA_001768975.1 Bacteroidetes bacterium GWA2_31_9
GAATCTGGCTAATATTTATAAAGATTTAGGAGAATATGAAAAAGCACGCGATTTATTACAAAAAGCTTTAAAATCAGACATCGAAAACTTTGGAGAAAAGCATCCGAATGTTGCTACAAGTCAGTCGAATCTGGCTAATATTTATAAAGATTTAGGAGAATATGAAAAAGCTTGTGATTTATTAGAAAAAG
>MEND01000032.1:264-3027 GCA_001768975.1 Bacteroidetes bacterium GWA2_31_9
TGTTTATAAAGATTTAGGAAAAAATGATAAAGCAAAAAAATTATGGGAAAGTGCTTTAATAATCTTAAAGGAAAAACTTGGAATAAATCATCCTCATACAAAATTAGTTCTGGAGTTTCTTGAAGCACTCGAAAAGAGAACAAAAGGCAAATAATAACTTTTTTTAATTCTCCCTCAGCACAAACTCATCGTATTCAATCTCAAAGCGAAGTTTGTGTTTTGACTCTTCCATTGCCAATGCTAAAAATAATTCTTTAAGTTCTATATTTGGAGCACGTTCCGAAAGTGCCAAGTAAAGCTTAAATGCACTTTTTTCACGTTTCATTGCCAAAACAAGTGCATCTTCGTAGCTCATATTGGGCGTAAGCTCTGTTTTTACTAGGTAATCAGATATTTTTAAATCTTGTACTTTTTCGATAGAAATATGAAAAGTACCTTCGGTTTGAATTTTTATTAAACGAGCTTTGTGTCCAATTTCTTCTTTAGCAAACTGCAAAAAAACAGCTTTCATATCGCCTGTTCTTGAACTTTCGGCTAGCTTAGTGTAAAAATCGACAGCATTTTGTTCGTTTTGAATAGCAAAGTCCAAAATATCGTTTATACCTTTAAAGTCTTTCATAATTATTAATTTTTAAATGATTTTGCAAAATAATCTTCAAAACGCTTAATCAAATTATCACATCCATAATTAAACATTCGTCTGAAATTGTCTTTTTGAGTTGTATGAAATTTGTATTTTAAGTGATTGCTCTTTTCTGGAAATAAAGACATTGCTTCCATCAAAACATCATTAACAGTATCGTATTCGTGATAACCAAATTTAACAAGTAAATCCATTAACTGCTGATAAGTTAATCTCTCAACTTTTGAAGAAAAATGCTTATAAAATTCCTGAATTACTCTTTGTGAATTTGTAAAAGTTCCATCAGATTCTATTGGAAATGAAGCTGGTAAAATTAAATCAGCTTTTTCGGCAGTTTCGGTCATAAAATAATCAGAAACTACAATGAATTCGGCTTTATTAAACCACGCTGAAACTCTAATTTTATCAATTGCACAACCAATCGGGTCTTCTCCAAAAATAAAGAAATTTTTAAATTCGCCTTTATCAAGCATATCGTGATGGCTTTTGTCTAATACTTCTGGAACTGAATCAATATTCCAGCTTTCTTTTAATTTTGCTACAAACACTTCATCTGAAATTACTTGTCTGCCCACTCCTATTTTTGGAGCTATTCCCATATCGAAAGTTCCTTGTGAATTGTTTTTTTCTTTTAAAGAAATTAATCCGTTTGAAGTTTTACCAAGCTTGCCTGTTATCATTGCCAAATTTTGCAATTCGAGCATAGTATTTCCTGAGATTTCTTTTTCCGAAAATATTAAAATTGCATTCATTTGGTTATTGTAATCTTCAACAAACTCTTTGAATTTTTCAATATTTCCAAAACCAGAAGCTTCAAATAATGAGTTAAAGTTTTCATTTAAAAGATTAGCTTTATAATCTTCATATTCTGCACAATTATCATTAATAAACATTGCATTATGCAAGCCATTTGAAAGCAAATAATGATTCATTGCTTTTACAAAGTGATAGTATGATTTTATTTTCCATACCTTATCAGCTTTGTGTTCATTTGATGAATGTTTTTTAGTTGTAATTACTTCTAATTTTATTCCCTTATTATGCTTCGTATTATTAACTATAAAACTCACAACAGCATTATCATTGTTAATTTCAGAGCCAAAAAGATACATTTTACTTGCACCAGAAATTTGCTCAAATGGAACATTTGCTTCAGATGAATCGGCAATGCCTTTACCTCTTTCGAGATAATGAAAACTATGAATATTGTTAGTCTTTGCCCCTGCTCTGGCAAGTTTCTGTACTAAATACAACTCTTCGTTAGATAATCTTGCTCCTGCATAAAATGAGTTTTCATCGTGCTTTACAGAGTTAATTTTCTTATAAATTATATCATAAGCTTTTGCAAAGCTAATTTCTTCAAATTTTCCATTAACTTTAAGTAAAGGTTTTGTAATTCTTGAATTATCATTTAAATAATTATATCCAAATTTTGGAAAACGGCAAATATTTGCATCTGAATTAATTAAACCTTCTTTTCCTGTAACTTTCATCACAAATTGGCTTCTGTGATTTAAAGTAATTTCACAACCAACAGAACAGTAATTACAAATTGTGTCAGCGGTTTTTAAATTTACCGGACCTGGTTTGAAAATAAAATTTTCTGTAATTGCTCCTGTAGGACAAGCAGATATACACATTCCACACGATTCGCAATCGGTTTCCTGCAATGAATTTTTCATACTTGGTGCTACGTAAGTGTCAAAACCACGGTTAACCAATCCCAAAGCGTTTGCACCAACTACATCTTTGCAAATTCTTACGCAACGAGAACAAAGAATACATTTATTGTTATCAATTTCGATAAATGGATGACGGAAGTCAATTTTATACTCATTAAAACTGCCCTCAAAATGCTTTTGCTCTGCATTATATTCAGTAGAAAATTTCTTCAAATCACAAGTGTAATACTCTGTGCAACCACATTCTAAACAACGATGAGCTTCTTCGTGTGCCACTTTTTCGTTTTCATAACCTAACTCAACTTCGTTGAAGTTATACCTCAATTTTGGGTCAAGAGTTGGCATCTCGTGTCGAACAAGCTTTTCATAATTTCCTTTATAATCGTCTTTTACTTGCTTTTTGAAGTTATCTTTTTTGCTTAAAAATTCTTGCTTTGG
>MEND01000032.1:3053-4968 GCA_001768975.1 Bacteroidetes bacterium GWA2_31_9
ATTGATGACAGCTCCTTGCCGCAATCTTAGCCTGACCAATAGCTTCTATTAGTGTAGCTGGACCTGTAACTCCATCGCCACAAGCAAATATTGATTTTATTCCTGTTTGCAAAGTTTTTTTATCGGCATCAACATCGCCCCATTTAGTTGTAAGTAATTTACCTTCAGTGGAATTTTCATTTATATTATCAAGAAAATTAACTTCTGTTTTTTGTCCAATTGCGGCTAAAGCATAATCAAGTTCAATATCAAAATCAGAGCCTTCAACCGGAACTGGTCTTCTACGTCCAGAAGCATCGGGTTCGCCTAAATCCATTTTAATACATGTCATTGATTTAAGTCTGCCTTCTGAATCTTTATTAACTCTAACAGGTGCAGTAAGAAACATATATTCAACGCCTTCGAGCTTTGATTCGTGAATTTCAATAGGATTTGCCGGCATTTCCTTTTCGGTACGGCGATAAACAACATACACTTTTTTTGCACCAAGTCTGATTGACGTTCGGCAACAATCCATTGCAGTATTGCCACCACCGATAACAGCAATTGTTTTTCCAGTGAAGTTAGCCTTTTCGCCATATTCCATACGTTTCAGAAAATCAACACCCGAAAAAACATTTATAGCATCATCGCCTTCGCAACCAATTCCTGTACCTTTTTGAGAACCAATACCAAGAATTACTGCATCAAATTTTTGTTTAATTTCTTTATAAGAAATATTGTCGCCAAGTCGGCTATTGTAATGAATATGAACTCCTAAATCAAGTATATTATCAATTTCACTTTGTAACAGATTATTTGGCAAACGATATTCAGGAATACCATATCGAAGCCATCCACCAGCTTTTGGTTGTGCTTCAAACACTTCTACATCGTGTCCTTCTTTTCGCAAAAAGAATGCTGCAGACATACCTCCGGGTCCTGAACCAATTACTGCAACTTTTTTTCCGGTAGTTTTTTTAATATCTGGAACATATTTTTTTGGTGATGCTAAATCGTAATCGGCTGCAAATCTTTTTAAATAATCAATACCAACAGCAGCTCCTTCATCTAAAAGATTTCTACGGCAAGCCACTTCACATGGTCGAACGCAAACTCTTCCACAAACGGCTGGAAAAGGATTTGTTTCTTTTATTAATGCAACTGCTTCGTGATAAAGTCCTTTTTCGATATGTGAAATATAGCCTTGAACATCAACTCCTGCCGGACATGTTTGTTTACATGGAGCCATACAATCGGCATAGTGATTACTTAATAATAAGTCGAGTGCCGATTTACGTGCTTTTTGTATTTTATCGTTGTTTGTAGTAACTTCCATTCCTTCTGTTAAACGAGTAGAGCATGAAGGCTGTAAACCTCTCATTCCCTTAACTTCAACTACACATACGTAACAAGACGAATAAGGTTCTAAACGTGGGTCGTGGCATAAAGTTGGTATTTCAATTCCATTTTGTTTTGCAAGAGAAAGAATTGTTTCTCCTTTATTGCCTTTTACCGGAGTTCCGTTTAAAATTATATTTAATTGCTCTGTCATTTTTTCCGTTTTATTTATTTGACATTATTATTTTCTATTGTAATTGATAATATTTCAGATAATTCATGAAGTTTCTGTGCTAATATTTTTTTATCTATTAGTTTTGTTTCGTAATCAGCTATTAATGCTGGAGAATAATTTCGTGCCATTGAATATTCAACAACCTCATTATCCTTACCTTTACAAAGTAAAATTCCAATACTTTGATTTTCGTGAGGGCGTTTTACATCTCTATCGAGTGCTTCAAGATAGAAATTTAACTTTCCTATAAACTCGGGCTGAAATTCTTCTGTTTTTAGTTCAAATAAAACAAGACATTGTAAATCGCGATGATAGAATAGTAAATCTGTACTAAAGTCCTTATTTCCAACTTGTAATCGA
>MEND01000032.1:4987-18204 GCA_001768975.1 Bacteroidetes bacterium GWA2_31_9
CAAAGATATATGGGTCTTTAAAAAAGCTTTTTTGTATTTGAGATAATGTTGTAGTATTTGTTTTTTTTACAATTAATGAGCGTTCAAAAGAAGAAGAACTAATTTGTCTTCGTATTTCTCTCATGCTCCAATTTTCTTTTACTGACATTATTAAATAATACAAGCTTTCTTCTGCTTTTTTAGATTTTGATAAAATTTCTAAATGATTTGACCATGTTAATTGTGTCAACAGTGTTGACACAAATGTTGAAAATATTAAATTTTCATCGTTGTGAATTTGTGTCGGCAGTGCCGACACAATTGTATTTATCTTTTTATCAGTCACTTGTATTTGTGTCGGCAGTGCCGACACAAATACATTTTCATCTTTTAATTCTATCCAAAGTTTAAAACAATCAGAGTTTTCATTATAAGTTTCGTAAAATTGCTTCATCCTATATAATCCTCTGCGATTAAAGCCTTTAAGATTAGTTTGTTTGCTTGCAATAAAATCGGCTAATTCGTTTACAGTATTATCGCCCCAAGCTCCATTGGCAACTTTTAACGAAACAGTTTTGCCAACATTGTAATAAAGCAATATCAACTCCTCATTTACTTTACTAAATGTGCGGTTTCTGGCTTCTTCGATTAAGCTAATAATATTTTCAAAATCTGATGTTTGCAAACTTATCAATTTTAAGAGAGTGTGATTGCGTTAAATTTACACTTAGTAAAGCAAACTCCGCATTTAATACAAATATCTTGCTTAATGAAATGTAATTGTTTTCTTTCGCCTTCTATTGCATTTACAGGGCAGTTTTTAGCACATACGGTACAGCCAGTACAATTTTTTTTATGGACTTCGTAAGTAAGTAGTTTTTTACAACTCTTTGCAGGACATTTTTTCTCTAAAATATGAGCTACAAACTCATCTTTAAAATATTTTAATGTTGTAAGAACCGGATTTGGTGCAGTTTGTCCCAATCCACATAACGAACTGTCTTTTATTTGATAAGCAAGTTCTTCAAGAGTTGCAACATCGCTTTCTCTGCCCTCTCCTTCGGTAATTCGTGTAAGAATTTCTAACATACGCTTTGTTCCAATACGACAAAATGTACATTTTCCGCATGATTCTTTTTGAGTGAAATCAAGAAAAAACCTTGCCATATCAACCATACATGTTGTTTCGTCCATAACTACCATTCCACCAGAGCCCATAATTGCACCTGTGGCATTTACCGAGTCGTAATCGACAATGGTGTTTGATAAATATTCTGGAATACAGCCTCCTGATGGTCCGCCAAGCTGAACAGCTTTAAATTTTTTTCCGCCCTGAATTCCACCTCCAAGTTTATAAATAATTTCTTTAATTGTAATTCCCATTGGAACTTCAACAAGTCCGCCATTGTTAATTTTTCCGGTTAGAGCAAAAACTTTTGTCCCTTTACTTTTTTCTGTTCCGTATTTTGCATATTCCTGTGAGCCATTGTAGATTATCCAAGGAACATTTGCAAAAGTTTCAACATTGTTAATATTTGTTGGTTTTCGCCAAAGTCCTGATTCTGCCGGAAAAGGCGGACGTTTACGTGGCATTCCTCTTTCGCCCTCAACAGATGCAATAAGTGCTGTTTCTTCGCCACAAACGAATGCTCCTGCTCCTTCTTTTACATAAATATCAAGATTGAAACCTTCTATTCCAAGAATATTTTTTCCTAAAAAGCCTTTTTTTCGGGCTTGCTCCAATGCAATATTTAGACGTTTAATTGCAAGTGGATATTCGGCTCTGCAATAAATTACACCGGCAGTTGCACCAATTGTATATGCACCGATTATCATTCCTTCGATAACTGCATGAGGGTCGCCTTCGAGTAACGACCTGTCCATAAAAGCACCAGGATCGCCTTCGTCGGCATTGCAAATTATGTATTTTTCGTTTGATTTGTTGGCGTTGGCAAATTTCCATTTCATTCCGGTTGAAAAACCTCCGCCACCTCGACCTCGTAATCCTGAATCAATCATTTTTTGAATAATTTCGGTTTGAGGAATTTTCATATCTGCAATCATTCTTAGAGCCTTATAACCACCACGAGCCTCATACTCTTCAACTTTTTCGGGGTCAATCATTCCGCAATTACGAAGTGCAATTTTTACTTGTCCTTCAAAAAAGTTTTTATCAGGTGTTTCAAATAAATCAGACTTTACAACAAGTTCTTTAATTGGTTCGCCATTTTTAACATGATATTCAATTAAATCAACTGCTTTATTTTCGTCAATATTTCCATATAAATATGAACCGTCTTCGTCAATTATTTCGACCAAAGGTTCACGAAAACACATTCCAATGCAACTTGTTTTTTTCAAATCAAAGTTTAACTTATCAAGCGTTTTCAATGCCAATATTTTATCGTAAACTTTGTTAGCTCCGGCAGCTATTCCGCAACTTCCAAGACCGACAATTACTTGTATATTTTTCATACTAAGGTATTTTCAGTTTATTTTAAAAACGAACCAGAGGTTCGTGTTACTGTAATTAATTATTTTCTTTTAATCTTATTTCTTTAATAACTTTTACTGATTGTGTACTGGTTAATTTTCCATAAGTATTATCGCCAATCATCATTACAGGAGCTAATGAGCAACAGCCCAGACATGCAACCGACTCTAGTGTGAAAAGTCCATCTTCGGTTGTTCCGCCATCATTAACTTTCAACGCTTCTTTTAATGAATCGGTTATAGAGCCTGCATTTTGAACATGACAAGCTGTTCCATGACAAACTTTAATTACATGTTTTCCTACAGGATTAAGTCTGAATTGAGAATAAAATGTAGCAACTCCGTACATATCGCTGATTTTGAGACCAGTTTCGTTAGCAATTTTTTCAAAAGCTGCTTTTGGAATATATCCAAACATTGTTTGTGTTCCTTGCAATAAAGGAATTATATTTCCTTTTTTATTTTTATATTTTTCAATCAATGGATTTAATAAATCGAGGTTGACATCAGCATTTGCAATTGCCTCATTTTCTTTACTTAATAAACGCTTAATTCGCATATTTATCAATTGTTTTTTATAAATTTTAACCGTAAAAATAAGGAATAATAAAATAGTAAATTGTCTGAAATATGTTTTATAAAACATAAATAAACTTTACCTTTGAAAGAAATGTTATACAATTATTTTTAATTAATTGTTATTCAATGAGATTGTTTATTTTAATAATTTTTCATTTTTTATTAAATTCTGATTATTCTTTTTCTCAATTAAATTATGAAAATAATAAACGACTTGAAGCAAATAATAATAAAAACTTTTCATTACTAATTGGTTCAGCATTCGTATTAAACAATAATTCAGATGTTAAGAATAACGGAATTGCAATTGAAACAAGTTATTTGAAATTTGTTGATAAAAATCAAGGAATTGGGTTTAAAGTTCATTTTAATTACTTTAATAGTAAAAACATACTGCGAAATTCGTATCCAAAAAATGAGTTAATAATTAAATTTGCTAGCCCTGTATATTGTATAAGATTTTACTCAGATAATAAATCATATTTTCATATTTTTCATTCTTTAGGTTTATTAAGCTATAGTATGTATTATTTTAGAAGTTTTGATACACAAATAATTAGCACATTGCACAGAGGAAATACAATAGGCTTTTTATTTGGCTGGGGAGGAGTTATTTACTGTAAAAATAACTTATTAATACCTGTAAACATTTCTATTTTAAATGGAAAATTGAAAAACATTATGAGTCATTCATATTTTCCAAGTAAAGAAAAAAAATCATTAACACTAGTTGAATTATCTGTAGGAATTATGTTAAATGATTAAAAATAAATGATTTACAAAAAACAATTACTAACTTTTTTTATTATTGATACTTTGTTTTGCTTAAAGTAATTCAAATTTGAAATCAATTTTTTTTGCATTTTGCATAAAAAAAAGTCTTTGTAAAATAACAAAGACTTTTTTTTTGTGATCTCGCTGGGATTCGAACCCAGGACCCCTACATTAAAAGTGTAATGCTCTACCAGCTGAGCTACGAAATCTCCTTTTTTAAATCGAAGTGCAAAGATAAAAGCATAATTTTATTTTACAAATTAAGACTTACATTTTTTTTAATATTTTTATCAATTAATACTTACCAGTCTGAATACGTGCATATTTCAAATAACATTTTATTTATTGACAATCATTTTTTGAGTAATTTAAAAAATTGAACTAGGTTTGCATAAACAAGTTTAATGATGTTTAAAGATAAAGTTATAATTATTACAGGAGCCTCTTCTGGTATTGGATTAGCTACTGCATACCGCTTTGCAGAATTAAAAGCAAAGTTGGTTTTAGCTGCACGAAACATTGAAACGCTAAAAAGTATCGAATCGGAATTAACCGCAAAAGGAGTTCAAGTTATTTCGGTTAAAACTGATGTTTCTATTCAACAAGATTGCGAAAATCTTATTAATAAAACAGTTGAGAAATTTGGCGGAATAGATGTTCTTATAAATAATGCAGGAATTTCAATGAGAGCATTATTTGCAGACTTAGATTTGGAAGTTCTCAGAAGATTAATGGATATAAACTTCTGGGGAACAGTTTATTGCACAAAATACGCTTTGCCTTATTTATTAAAATCGAAAGGTAGCGTTGTTGGAGTTTCTTCAATTGCAGGTATTAAAGGTTTACCAGCACGTACAGGCTATTCAGCATCAAAATTTGCAATGAATGGCTTTATGGAAACCTTAAGAATCGAAAATTTAAAAACTGGTTTACACGTTTTAGTTGCTGCACCTGGATTTACAGCTTCTAATATACGCAAAACAGCTTTAGCTGCCGATGGCTCAATGCAAGGTGAAACTCCTCGTGACGAAGATAAAATGATGACTGCCCAAGAAGTTGCAGTTCATTTATCAAATGCAATTTTAAAACGAAAAAGAACTTTAGTTTTAACTTCTCAAGGAAAATTAACAGTTTTGCTAGATAAGTTTTTTCCAAAATTTATGGACAAAATGGTTTATAATCACATGGCTAAAGAACCCGACTCTCCGTTAAAATAGTAGTTAGAAGATAGAAAATAGAAAATATAAGATTGTTTCATTGTTAAATTGCTAAATTGTTGACTTGAACACATGATACAATTATGAACATTTAACATTAAACACAAAATAAAAAAATTACTAACAAAATGAAAGTGAGAAAGTGAGTGAAAAGCGTAGCTAACGTCAAACCCAATTTAATGTAATATTTAATATTTAAAATAAACCTTTGAGTCTTCCGATAAATCGAAACAAGTCCTGCGACTTAGCGGTAAAAACTGCGTAGCCAACTTCAACCGAGCTTGCGAACTCAACGAAGTTAAACTTCAAACATTAAACACTAAAAATATGTACACTTTCGAGACAAAAACTAGAGTTACTTATCAAGATACCGACCGCATGGGATATAGTTATTATGGGAACTATCCTACTTATTATGAAATTGGTAGAACAGAATTATTCAGAAGTTTAGGAATGCCATATAAGTTTTTTGAAGATAATGGAATTATGATGCCTGTTTTATCTATGAGTGTTAAATACATAAAACCAGCTTATTACGACGATATTCTTACAATTAAAACATATTTAAAAGAATTACCATCTGCTCGAATAAAATTTGATTACGAAATATTTAATACCGACGGAAAACTAATTAACATTGGCGATACTGTATTAGTTTTTGTTGATGGCACTACAAAAAAACCAATAAGAGCTCCAGAAATATTAATTAATGAAATTGAAAAGTATTTTATTTAAGGCTAAATGCAACAGAATACACGAATTAACACAGATTTACAACCAAATGTTTTTCTTTAAATTATATAATAATTTGTGAAACAAATCTGCGAAAATTTGTGCAATCAGTGGCAAAAAAAAATCAAATAACAAAATAAAATAATTATGAAAATTTATATAATCATATTTGTCTTGATTTCAAATATAGTTGTAAGTCAGAATTTTAACTATGAATCAAAGTTAACACAGTCAACCGAAAATTCATTTTACAAAATTGTTTTAAATCCTAATCTGGTTTCTAAACTTAAATCTGATTGTTCCGATTTAAGAATTTACGAATCTGAAAATATTGAAGTTCCGTATATTCTAAAAGTTGAAGTCCCTTTCAGCAATAATGTATTGTTTAAAGAATATGAAATTATTTCAAAAACTTACGATGAACATAAAGGAATTACAAGAATTGTGGTAAAAAATTCAAAGAAATTAAAAATCAATAATTTTTGCATAACTCTCAAAAATGCAGAAGTTTACAAATATCTCACACTCAACGGAAGCGATAATAATAAAGACTGGTACATAATTAAAAACGATTACTATTTTACTTCGATACGAAATTCTGACGAAACTTCTGAAGTCAGAATTTTAGATTTTCCATTAAGTGATTACGAGTATTTTGAAATTTCAATTTACGATTGTTTTAATGCTCCTCTCAATGTTTTAAATGTTGGCTATTACGATTTAGAAACTGAAAAAGGTCAATACCTGAATACCGAAAATCCAGTAATTTCACAAAAAGACAGTAGCGAAGTAAAAGAAAGCTACATAAAATTACATTTTTCGGAAAATCAATACATTGACAAAATTAATATAAAAATATCCTCAAAAAATTACTTTTACCGCAATGCCCGACTTTATAAAGTTGGACTTAGTGCTAAAAACACAGAAACATTGGATTTAATTAAAAATATTGATTTATGTTCGTGCAGTTATAACACTTTCTATTTAAACAACGAATCGGCAAATGATTTTCTTTTGATTATTCAAAACAACGATAACCAACCTATCAAAATTGATTCAATACATTGCTATCAATTAATTCACTCACTTTTGACTCCACTCGAAAAAGATAAAAGTTATGTATTGAAGTTTGGTGATAAAAGTTTGAAAATGCCAGTTTATGATTTAAAATATTTTCAGGACAGCATTACCAAAAATATTCCTGTGATTACTTCAGGCGACATTACCAAGTTTGAAAAAGCCGAAAAAGAAGTAATCTTTTATATGAAGCCAGTATTTCTATGGATAACCATTGGAATTGTAATGATAATACTTGGATTTATGTCTTTTAAAATGTTGCGAGAAATGAAAAATAGAAATGCTTAATTGTATAATTTTGCAATCAATTTCAAGCTACAAACCCTTCTTCTCCTTATCCAAAACCTTAAACTGTCTTACAATTTTATTTCCATTATCATCATAAATTGTCAGTACATGCAGACCTGACGAAGGAGAAACAGGCATTTTATGTACAGATTGTGTACTTCCGACATATTGCTCGTCGATATGCCAAAACAGAATTGCGTTTGGGTTGTTATGAGCAATTTCAAAAATGCAGCTTCCTCGTTTTCCATTAAAGTCAATTGGAATATAAATTTCAGATAAATTATCGGGATAAATTATTTCCATCGACTTTATATCATTGGAAATATTTCCAACACAATCTTCTCTAAATGGTGGCAATGATTTATACGATGAGTTATTTTGTTTATAATAATATTCCATTGCCGGAGGCAAAATAAACCATGAAATATGTTTCATATTAAAAGTTGATTCGCATTGATCTGAAACTCTGTATTTTTCAGCCAAATCGGTATGAATTATTTTATGAAACGGACATTTTGAAAAGTTTATTGAAGATAGTGGCAACCAAACACTATCGCATACATCACAATTTTCTGAACACAAATAACCGCTTGTATTACATACAGGTAGCTTTAGCATATCGTCGTAAGGCTGGTAAAACCAACTATCGGAAACAGGAAGAAAATTAAAAATCTCAAATAATACCGGTGCAGCAGTTTTCAAACCTGTCAATTCTGGACGACCTTCGCCGTCAGCATTACCAACCCACACTCCTACTGTATAATCTTTAGTTAAACCAACTGCCCAGCCATCACGAAATCCAAAACTTGTTCCAGTTTTCCATGCAATTTTTTCTTTTGAACTAAACATTTCCCAATTGCTTTCATCCTCAGGGCGTTCAACGTCAACCATTGCATTAAATGTATGCCATATTGCAGATGCCGATAAAATTGAACTTTTTTCAAGTTCACTATCTTTTACTATTTTCTTTTCATTTTTAAATATGTAAGGCTGGTGATAATCAGATGGATTATACAATGAGTTATTATTACTAAAGTGATTCAGCAAACGCGAAATTGATGAATATGCACCAGTAATTTCAAATAACTTAGCCTCTGCCCCACCCAAAATTAACGAAAGTCCGTAATAATCAGAATTTTTATCAATCGTTGTCAATCCTATTTTCCGCAAAATATAAATAAATTTCTCAATTCCATATTGTTGCAACATCTTAACTGCCGGAACATTAAGCGAACGAGCAATTGCTTTTGATGCTGGAACTGCACCATCGTAACCACGACTAAAATTTTTAGGAGAATAACCCTTAATTTGTACAGGAATATCGGTTACAAGAGAGTTTGGTAAAATATCACCGTTTGTTAACATTGAGGCATACAAAAATGGTTTTAGAATACTTCCAGAACTTCGGTTTGCCATTATAATGTCAACTTTTTCGCCAATATTATTTTTAATATTATTTGTCGAATTTCCAATATATGCAAGCACGTTTCCTGTCTCATTTTCAATAACTAAAGCTGCAATATTATTTATACTATTTGTCGAATAATATTTACTAAAGCTATTTGTAATTTCTGTAACTTTCTTCTGATATTCAGTATTTATTGTTGTGTTAAAAACCGACAATTGACTTTTTCTATTGTATTGATTATAAACACGATTAAGTAAGTGTGGAGCATCTTGCGGAAAAGGCATAGGCTTATCGGGAATTGTCTCCATAATAGAAAGTTCGAAAGTTGACGAGTCTATAACTTTAGTTTCCAATAATTTCTTTAATAAACGATTTCGCTTTTTTAAAAGATTATCTCTGTTTCTACCTGGATGAATCAATGCTGGACTATTTGGTAAAACCGCAAGCATAGCCGATTCTGCCCAACTTAAATTTTCGGGTTTACGACCAAAATACCGCCACGAAGCCGCATCTAATCCCACTATATTTCCACCAAAAGGTGCATTTGATGAATACAACGACAAAATTTCTTGCTTTGAGTAACTTGCTTCTAATCTGCTTGCAAGAATTATTTCAATTATTTTTTCAAACAATGTTCTATCGCTATTTCCTCTCGACAGCCTAATCACCTGCATAGTAATTGTACTTCCGCCACTTACTACCGACATGCTTTTAAAATTTGAATAAACAGCTCTTAAAATTGAATAAAAATCAACTCCATTGTGATAAAAAAAACGTTTATCCTCAAATGCAATTAAAGATTGTATGTATTTATATGGAATTGTATCGTTGTGTGGAAATCGCCATTGCTGATCATCTGCAATATGTGCCCCTAATAAATTGTTTTTGTTATCATTAATTACAATGCAAACAGGTTTATGAAATAATGGATTTTCAATACTATAATAGTAACCAACTATAATAACAGAAACAATTAAAAAGAATAAAACTTTGAGAGATTTAAGTTGCACAAAAATGATAATGGAAAATATGATTAATGAGCAAACACTGGAAAAGTAAACATAGTGCTAGACTTAAATGCTTTACCATTCATAACTTTAGGAGCAAATTTTAAAGGCAAAATTAACTTTTTAAGACTATCTTCAACTCCATAACCAACATTATTCATAAACATAAAATTACTTATTGTACTATCGACATCAACATCAAACGAAAACATTAATTTGCCTTTAATTTCGTCAAGTTTTGCTTCAGGAGAATATTTCAATGAATGATTCAAGTACATAAAAAACTCTGTATCGCCTTTTGGATAGTGTGCAACTTGCTCTGTTACTATTTCCATATTTGCCTGACTGAAAGCATTTAATGATATTGCACAAAAAATAATAAAAATTAATTTTTTCATATTCTGATTTTTTATAAATGCTAAATTATAAAATAAATCATTTAAAATCAATTTTTTATATTAAATATTCTATCTTAAAGGTAAAAGTAATTCTGTTTAATCTTTATTATTAGTATGATTACCTATTTGCTGTTAATGAACAAATAATTATATTCGAGTTTTAATATAATGGCAAATTTACTATTAACAGAAACTTGCGTACGCTCATGCCCCTATTGTTTTGCTAAAAAGCACATGGCAGATTCGGCTAGCGACAATATTTTAAGTTGGGAAAATCTTATTTATGTTGCTGATTTTCTTGAATCATCAGGTGATAAACATATAGCACTCTTAGGTGGCGAGCCTAGTTTGCATCCAAATTTCATCGAATTTATTATTTATTTATTGGAAAGAAATTTTCATGTTAATATCTTCACTAGCGGAATAATGTCTGAAGAAAAGCTAATGGAATCAACAAAAGTTTTATCAGGAATCAATCCCGAAAGACTTTCATTTGTTTGCAATTTGAATAATCCTAAAACTAGCAATTTTTCAGAAGTAGAAAGTGTAAAGCGTTTTTTGAAAGCACTCGGACATCTTACATCTCCTGGTTTTAATATTTATAAACCCGATTTTGATTTAGACTTTATATTCCAGTATATCAACCAATTTGGATTAAAAAAACACCTCCGACTTGGATTAGCACATCCTATTCCAGGTAAGAAAAATAAATATGTAGCAATTGATGAAATGCAAAAAATGGCTAATAGACTTTTAGAGTTTAACGAACATTTTGCACGTTTTCATGTTACTTGTGGGCTTGATTGTGGTTTTCCAATGTGTGTTTTCACCAATGAGCAATTAGGATCTTTATATAAAATTAGTAGTGGACATTTGAAATTTGGCTGCGGTCCAGCAGTTGATATTGGAACAGATATGTCTATATGGTGCTGTTTTCCATTATCAGATTTTCATAAAAAAACAATCTTCGACTTCGATAATATGCATGAAGTTGTACAGTTTTATGAAGAAAAACAGCGACTTGTAAGAGGCGAAGTATCTGGATTATTTGAAGAATGCGACAATTGCATTCATGCAAATGATAGATTATGTAGCGGAGGTTGTGTTGCACACCAACTTTCATGGTTCAAAGATGAAGCAATGGTAAGAATGGAGGGCATTTATTATGAATGACATTAGATTAGTTTGTAATTTTAATATTGACCTTATAAATAATTTTCAAGGCAAAGCAATTGTTATTAAAACTAACAATATTGACGAAATACAACACATTAATCATGTTGTAAATAAAGAAAATAAACTTCATTGTATTGTTGTTAACCATAATGGAGCTTTAAGTACATTGCCTGTTACCGATAACTGGGAAGGAATTCCAATTCATATTTTTGCAACCCGATTCGGAAATTTTATGCAATTTATTGAGCAAAAACATATTTATCATAAACTAAGTATTAGAGTTTTTTTATCTGCAGAAATTGAAACAAATTATAGAGATTTACAAATATTGTCTTCTTTTGGAATCGACTGTGGATTATATTTTCCGAATAAATCAATAAATTGGGAAAAGCTTAACGACCTAATGTATTACTCAGCATACGGTAAAGTTCAACATGCCAGCATAGAACCTTTTGATTTTGTAATTAAAAAATTTGAATACAACACTCCTATTGATTTTTCTAATGTATATTTCGAAAATCCACATCAATATCTGCATATTTCAGATGAAGGGAAAGTAGCCTTATCTGGCTTAGATTTACATAATTGCAAATTTATTACTGAAAATATAAATGATTTAGAAAATATTCATCAAAGTTCAGAATACAAAAATGTGCTAAATAATTGGCAAAATTTCTTTACTAAACTTGAGGATTGTTCTTGTTGTCCATCGTGGAGAATTTGCTTAGGAAAATTCAATCACATAAGCGATAAAACAAATACTTGCCAGCCATTTTTTAACGATTTAATGGATGCAGCAGAGCTATTTCATGAAAATAAATCAAAATTCAAAACTAGGGAGTTATGCCAACCATAATATTCAAACCCACAGAGAGTTGCAACTCCAATTGTGCATATTGTGATGTTGTGGCAAGGAAAGCTCCAAAGACGATGTCGCTCGAATTACTTGAAACGACTTTCATTAAAATTAATGAATATCTACTTGAAAACAATAAAGAAAAACTAACTCTAATATGGCACGGTGGTGAGCCACTACTGCTTGGAATTGACTACTTTAAAACTGCACTACGATTTATTAATGAACATTGTAAAGAAACCAAACATCTGTTAGAACACGCAATTCAGTCAAACCTTACTCTTATGAAGCAAGAGTTTATTGACATTTTTCGAGAAATGGGTATTACGCATATTGGTACTAGTTTCGAACCCATTGCAAATATTCGTGGTCCAGGAAAAGAAATAAACTCTAAAGTATATAACAAGAAATTTTTTGAAGGAATTAATATTCTGAAAGATAATGATTTTGGATGGGGGTTTATATACGTTGTTACTAAAAAGGCTCTTTCAAGACCACTTGATATATTTTATTTTTTAAGCAATCTGAAACTTTCAGGAGGATTTATGATGAATCCTGTTTTGATTTATGGAAAAGATGAAAACGATATTTCAATTACTCCAAAGGAATATGTTGATTTTATTGGAGAAATATTTCCCGTATGGTTGAAAAACAAAAAGCGATATCCAGATGTAGATCCTTTTAAAACAATAATGAAAAATATTGAAGAAGAAGGAGAATCTTTAGGTTGTGTCGATTCCGGAAATTGTGCATACGGTCATTTATATATTGGGCCATCAGGAGAAACTTCACAATGTGGAAGATCCGAAGATTGGGGAATAATAAACTATGGAAATATTAATGACAGATCATTAAAAGAAATTTTTGAAGATCCACGAAGAGAAGAATTATTAATTCGCACGAATTACCTTCTTGAAAATGATTGTGCAGGTTGCAGATTTTGGAAAATTTGTCATGGAGGATGTCCACTCGATGCGTATTCTCCAGAAAAAGAAGGCTTAATGCGAAAAACTGCTTGGTGTGATGTTAGAAAATTATTTATGGAAAAATATTTTGAGCCAATTACAGGCATAAAATTTAACAAATGAAAAATTCGCAACCAAAAATAAGGACACATAAGGGAATGATTATGAAGAAAAGACTAGCCACAGATTGCACAAATTTTACTCATAAATCGCATATTTTTAAAGGCATTCGTGAGTCGCTTCGCTATGTTCACAGATTTGAAACAAC
>MEND01000033.1 GCA_001768975.1 Bacteroidetes bacterium GWA2_31_9
TGGGAAAGTGAGACGGTGAGATAATGTGCAGATTCTCACTTTCTCTTCGACTCACTTTCTCACTTTCTTCTTCTTCTTGGAATTTGGAACTTGGAACTTGAAACTTGGAACTTGGAATTTGGAACTTGTTTGAGTTTCGTCAACATAAATTAATTGTTTGTAAAACTCTTTAATTAAGCAAGATTTAATTAGGAATATTATAGTGCTGAATAACTAGTATTTAGGTGTTTTTAAAATAAATTTAATTTTTTTTAATAAAAATTTATTAAAATCTTGTAAATAAATGGTTTAAAATTTGTATTTTTTTTTTATTTTCGCATTAATGAATTGAAAAAGAAAAATTCTATTAAGCTGATTTACAAAGACATATAAAATGATAAGAATTATACGACTAATTTTCATTTTCACATTATCAATTGCTATAACTTCATATAGTGGTTTTTCTCAAGTATCGCAAGGAGAAAGTGAACAAAAAACTAAAGCAGAAGATTATTTTAAAAATCAAGAATATTCTAAAGCATTACCAATTTACTCACAATTATTAAGCTTATATCCTTCTGATCCAACTTATAATTATAAATATGGTGTTTGTTTAGTTGAGACAAACTCCCAAACATCTTCGGCAATAAAATATTTGACTTTAGCTTCAACAAAAAATGTTAATTCAAATACTTACTTTTATTTAGGAAAAGCTTATCACTTAAATTATAAATTTGATGAAGCTATAAAAAACTATAATAAATTTAAGCAGGTAGGTTCGAAGACAGATGTGAAATCTTTCCAGCCCGATAGATATATTGAGATGTGTAATAATGGCAAGGAATTAATTCGTTATATAAGCGATTTAATGGTTTTGGAAAATAAAAAGCTTAAAAATGAAGACTTTTATATGTCTTATGATATTAAAGATTTTGGAGGTAGAATTTTATTCTTATCACCAGATTTTAAATCAAATATTGATAAATCTGAAAAAGCACCATTGTTGATGTTTTTATCTGAAAAACTTAATGTGATTTATTATGCTTCATACGGTAAAAGCAATAAAACAGGTACTGATATATATAGGAAAAAGCGTATTGAAGATGGATCTTGGGGTGAAGCAGAAAATTTAGGATTAGTTATTAATACACCTTACGATGAAAATTATCCATATATACATTCTGATGGAGTAACATTATATTTCTGTTCAAAAGGACATAATAGTATGGGAGGATATGATGTTTTTAGAAGCGTTTATGATGAATCAACAAACACTTGGTCAGAGCCTGTAAATCTTGATTTTCCTACAAACACACCCTATGATGATATAATGTTTGCTACAGATCCTAAAGAAGAAATTGCATATTTTGCATCAAATAGAGAAACTGGAAGTGAAAAAATTTCAGTTTATAAAATAAAAGTAGATAAAAATCCTATCGAAAAAGAATATCTTGATTTAGAGGAAATTATAGAAAAATCAAAACTTGAAGTTTCTCCAATAGTTGCTACATTAAACGCATCAGAGAATAATTTAAAAATGACTTCAACGAACCTTGATACAGAAGTTAAAACAAATAACTTAAATTCTGATGCTTTTACATTTACTGAAATGAAGTCGTCGCCTACAATTACAAATGAACAAATTGCAGATGAAGTAAAAAATGATGCATCAAGAATAAGAGCTGAATCAAAAAACATTAGACGTGATGCTAATTATGCTTATGTAACTTCAAAAAATAAATTGCGAAATGCAAGTGATAAAAGAAAACAATCTCAAAGCATTATATCTTCTTTAAATTATATTTCTAATCCATCTGATAAAGAAAATAAACGCAAGAAAGCTAAAGAACTAGAGGACGAAGCAAACATTCTTGATAAACAAGCAGTTGTCACTTATAATGTTGCAAAAAATCTTGAAAAAGTTGCAAACGATAAAGATAATGAAGCCAAAGAAGTTGATGAATTATATAAAAAACTTTTAACGAATAAAACAATGACTTCTAGCGAGATGATTGCAGAAGTTAATAAAAATAAAAAGAAGTTAAACCAAGGTCAAAATAAATTTACAACTTTTGATAATGAAGTTTCAAAAAGACGTAAATTGGTAGAAACCAAATCAAAAGAACTTGAAACCTCTCTAGCAAATGTAAAGAAAAAGACAGCGGAAGTTGATAATACAGACAAGGAAATAAGCAATTTGCGAAAAGATGTTAACGATCCTGCAAATGCTACATTTAAAGAAAAATTACAATCTCAATTAATTGCAAAAACAACAGATTATAATACAAAAAAGGAAGAAGAAGCCGTATTAATTGCTCAATCACAAAAATTAACCCTTGAAGTTGAAAATCTTAATAATGAAGTTGTGTTTTTGAAATCATTATCAGAAGAAATTTCAACAACAAATAGCCAGCTAAATACAACGGCTGATCAAATTGCTGAGGTAGATAAAACGCAATTAGAAAAAGAGGTATATGAAAAAGAATTTACAGTAGATAAAAACTATACTGCAGAAGTAAAAACGGCTCAAACAGAAAAAGATATCAATAAACTTGAAAGCAAGTCTTCAGAGGTATTAGCAGAGTCGAAAAATACTGTTAATAAAGAAGAAAATACTCAAGATTTATATAATCAAGCAAAACGAAATGAGCAAGTTGCAGATTCTATGCAGATTTTAATTAATTCAAAAAAGACAGAATTAAACAAAATGCCTGAAAGTTCTGAAAAGGAGAAACTTCAAAAGGAAATTTCAGAATTAGAGTACTTAGCAGAAATTAAAAAGCAACAATCGGATAGAAATTTTGCTATGGCAGTTCAATCTGAAAAAAATAACAACAATACATCAGAAAATGTTGCTTATAATGAAAAAACCTTTCCTTTTGCAGGTAACGAAAATAGCAATAACCCACAAGAACAGTATGATAAAGAAGTATTTAAAGCTCAATACTATGAAAATATAGCTGATGGATATCAAAAAAATATTGACATTCTAAAAACAGGGCTTGATACAGTAAGTAATCCAGAATTAAAAAAGGCAATTCAAGATAATATTAAACAATTAGAGGCAAATGTTTCATCAAATAAGGACTTAGCAGAAGCGTCAACTAAAAATGCTGAAAGTATTAAATCTAATGAAAGCTCAAACATTAGCGAGAATAAACTGTCGGAAACAGAATTGTTAGTAATGGCAACAAATTATATTTCTGAAAATGAAATTCCATTAGATGATAAGCAAAAAATACAATTAGAAACTGCACCAAATGATAAACTATTTGCAGATAAATCATATAACAGTTGGATTGAACAAAAGACTACAGCAGAGAAATTATATAATCAAGCTAAAAATTCAAGAAATCCAAAAGAGAAAGCTAAACAAATAGCCGAGGCTGATGCTATTTTTGCTAAAGCTCAAACTGATTTCCAAATGTATGACGAAACCTATGCTTTAGTTAATAAAGAAGAATATGAGGTTCTAGACGAAGTGCTTGAAAAACATAGCTTTGTTGCAAACAGTGATGATGTGAAACTTGCAAATAGTCTGGAGAATGAAGCTAAAATTTATTTTAATAAAGCAAGCACAATCAGAAAAAATGCTCCTTCAATAGAAAGTTATAATACTAGAGCTACCGAACTTGAAAAAGCAAAAGGCTTAGAGCAAATATCTATTTCAAAACAAAAAAATGCAATTGATTTATATTTGAAAAGCACAAAAGATGGCGTTAAACCTGAGATAAAACCACTTTATGCAACAAACAAAATAAATGAAAATAAAGCTATTAATAATAACACTGAAAATAACTCAAATAATGAGATTGCAAATTCTTCTCAAAATCAAAATTCTGTTACAGACAATTCTTCAAAAAACACTTCACCTGAAATTACTCTTTTATATGAAGAGGAAGTTGGTTTACAAAAGTTTAGAGAACAGGATTATATTGCAACAACCTTAATAGAATCAGCTAATAAACAAATTGAAGAAATTGACATTTTAAAAGAAAAAGCTAAAGTCTTAAATAATCCTAAAGAAAGAGCAAAGCAACTTGCAGAGCTTTCTGAAAAAGAAAATAAAGCAAAATTAGAATTAGTTAAAGCTTATAAGCAATTTGGCATAGCAGACAGCATAAAATATGATATTTATAAAAATCAACTTTCGTTAATGATTGACTCACTGTATGAAGTAGAAAATAATACAATAATTGCAAAACAATACATAAAGGAAGCAGATATATACTTTAGCGAAGCTCTTAAATTAAGAAACCAAGAGTCTGCTTTACCTTCAGTTCAACAAAAAGTTGACAATTTGAAAAAAGCGACAGAATTTGAAAAAAAAGCATTAGATAATCAGGAAGTTGCACTTAATTCTATGATTGAAATAGATCCTATTGTTTTCGCAACAAATAATAGTTTAGTTAAGGTTGATGTTTTAGAATTGCTTAACAAACCTGTATATGTAGCACATTTAAAATCAGAACGCGAGAAGTTAGTTTTAGATAAAATTAAACTGACAAAAGATGATGTAGAAGCATTTGACGCTGCAAGATTAAAATTAAATGAAGCAGATGAGCAAATGAAAGAAGCAAATACTGATTTAGCTAAAGCACAAGAATTAAGAACTAAAGCTGAAACAGTTACCTCCGATAAAGATAAAAAAGAAGCTATAAGAGAAGCTGAAAAATCAGAAAAGAAAAGTTTAGATCTTCAAATCAAAGCTTCTGAAAATTATGAACTAGTTAATAATACAAAATTTTCAATTTATGAAGATTATGTAAAACCTGTTAGGCTAAAAGATAACTCTAATAAAGCCCGACAAGGAAAGCAATTAGAAAAAGATGCAAATGTTCACTTCTCAAAAGCAAAAAAATTACGAGATAAATATTATACAGATAAAAAACCAAGTGTAGCTCTACTTGCAGAAGCAGATAGTTTAGAAAAAGTTGCAATTGATGAAATGGAACTCGCATATGGAATTTATTTAAATATTCCTACTGTTGAACAATTAGCTCAAAATGATACATCTATTACAAAAAGTAGTAGTATTAATAAAGATATTGTTATTAAAACAAAAGCAGATATTACTCCAGTAAATAACAATGATACTACCAAAATAATTGCTCAAAATAATACCGAAAAGCCAAATAATAATAAAATAGAAAAAGTTGTTAAAGACAATAATACGAATATAGTAATTGGTGAAAATCTGGTTAATGAGAATAAAACAGAGGGAACTATTACAAGTAATCAAACAAAACAGGTAAAAAATGACATCGTTGTAAACTCTAATGATAAAGATTTTGTATTTGGTTTTGCTTTAAAAGGCTCTTGCCCATACTCCAATTCAAATCCAATTCCAATGAATGTTAAGCTTCCTGATTGCATAGTTTTTAAAGTTCAAGTAGGTGCGTTTGTTAATCCAATTGAGCAAAATGCATTTAAAGGACTTTATCCTGTTACAGGTGAAAAATTGCCAAATTCAAAATATGCAAAATATTTTGTCGGAATGTTTAGATCAGAAGAAGCAACAAGAATGGTTTTAAGCGAAGTTAAAAAAATGGGTTATCCTGATGCATTTATTGTTGCATATCTTGATGGAAATAAAGTTTCTCCAACACAAGCTTCAAATATAATTAAGGCTGGTACAGATAATTGTGTTGCCGGTTATTCACAAATGGCTACAAACGAGGTTCAGATGGTTAAATCGCAAACAACCACAGGATCTGATGTTGCTTTGAGCGTTAACACAAATATTAAAACACAATCAATTTCTGAAACAGTAGGTCGTACAGAGGTAAATGCAACTGATATTAAAAATGTTGATGGATTGCTTTATTCTGTTCAAATTGGTGTATTTAAAACTCTTCCAACCGCTGATAAAATTCATAATTTGAATCCAATTTATAAAGAACAAACAGAATCTGGATTTATTAGATTAACAACAGGTGTTTTTGATAATTATGAAGCAGCTAGGAGCGAGAAAAATAAAATTGTAGGAATTGGAATTGACGATGCATTTGTTGTTGCTTATCAGAATGGGAAGCGGTTGAATCTTGATGAAGCAAAAAGAATGGAAAAAGGTAGCACTAAGAAAGCTTCTACCTCAAGCATTAATATTCCAAATTCAAATAATTCATCATCAACTGATAATTCTGAAATAGTATTTAAAGTACAAGTTGGTGCATACGAAAAGCAAGTACCTACTAATGTTGTTAGCTCATTGTTAAAAATTGCTTCAATGAAAGATTTTGAACAAAAAGCTAATGAAAAAGGTGTAACTTTGTACACAGTTGGTAAATTTAAAACTTACGAAGAAGCAGTTCAAACCAAAAATATAGTTGTTAATAGCGGAGTTCCTGATGCATTTGTAATTGCCTTTAAAGGAAATAAACAAATCTCTATTGATGAAGCCAAACAATTATTGAAAAAATAAAACTTAGCAATATGACTAGGACAAAGAAAACGACAAAAGAAAATCAAAAAATTGAAGATAATAATTCAATTAGTAATCTTGGAAACAATATGTTGGTACTTCACAACGATGAAGTTAACACATTTGAATATGTAATTGATATATTAATAAAAGTTTGTGAGCATAATAATGAGCAAGCAGAGCAATGTGCTTACATTACTCATTACAAAGGGAAATGCGATATTAAAAAAGGCTCTTTTGATTATTTAAAAGCCTATAAAGACGACTTAATTAATAAAGGACTTAACGTTACTATTGAGTAAATATATAAGATTTTTTCTGAAAACTAGCTGAATTATTATTTAGTGCTTTTTAGCAAAACAGTGTGTTTTTGGAATTACCAAAATTCAACCGAGCTTGCGAGTTCAACGAAATTAAATTTCAAAAATGAATTAAATCTCAAATTATAATTCCTAATACCGATTGCACACTCAATATAGTCCAATTTCATTGTACTATTTTCCTGTAGCATCGGCATTATACCATATTTTAATTGGACTATTTTATAAATTCAAAAGGTATAATATCCAAACTGTTTTGAGAATTGATGTTTTGAGAATTGGAATTTGTTTGACATTTTTTTTTTTTGGAGTTTTCTAAGAGATACTATTTATTCGTCAGAGAAATTTATAAGCATTTTTCTATAAGCAGAGAATATTTTAGATTTTGAAACAAATCCAATATATTCTTCTCCTTTCACCACAGGTAAATTCCAAGCAGCAGATTCTTCAAACATTTTCATAATATTTTCCATGCTATCGCCAACATTTACAACATTTGGCGGTGTTACCATAAGGTCGGAAACTAAAATAGTTTTATACAATTCTTGGTCAAACATTAAATGTCGGATATGGTCTAAAAGTACTATGCCAATTAATGATTTATTTTCGTCAATTACTGCATAAATATTACGGTTTGAACATGATATTACTTTTACCAAATCGCCAAGAGTTTTTTCGGGAGTAATTGTTTTAATATCTGTTTCAATAATTCTCTCCATTTTTAGCAAAGTTAGTACAGCCTTGTCTTTATGATGCGTAATTAATTCGCCTCGCTTTGCCAACATAATATTGTTTAGCGAATTTTTTTGAAAAATTTTTGATGTAGTGTAAGCAATTGCAGATGTAATCATTAAAGGCACAATAAGACCGTATCCTCCTGTAATTTCTGCAATTAAGAAAATGGCAGTAAGCGGTGCATGATTTATTCCGGCAATAGTTCCACCCATTCCGGCAAGTGCAAAATTGCTTAATGGCAAACCTGCACCAAAATAGTTAGCAAACAATGCAAATAATAATCCTGTGTTTGAACCTAAAAAAAGCGATGGAGCAAACAACCCACCAATTCCACCAGCACCAAAAGTTACTGATGTGGCTATAACTTTCACAATTACAACTGCAAATAGTAAAACCAAAACAATAATGAAATTATTAGAATAATTGAAGTACAAGCTATTTTCAAATAAATAAGTATAATTTCCATTTAGGCATAAATTTATTACTTCATAACCCTCACCATAAAGCGAAGGGAATAAAAATATCAAAACTCCAAGAATTGTTGAGCCAATTATTAATCGGGTAATCCAGCTATTCATTCGGTCAAAAACCTTATTAATAAACAAATAAAGCTTTGCAAAATAAACAGTTACAATTCCGGTTAAAAAACCCAGCAAAATATAATAAGGAAAATTATTTAACTGAAATGTTTCTTTTACTTCTAACGGATAAAGAACATTTTGTCCTAAAAAAGCATACGAAGTTAATGCCGCAGTTGCAGAAGCCAGCAATAAAGGTATCATCGACGACATTGTAAGGTCGAGCATAATAACTTCTATGGCAAATACTATTGCAGCAATTGGAGCTTTAAAAATAGCCGCAATTGCACCAGCACAGGCACATCCCAATAATAAAGTAATTTGTTTGTATTCTAATCTGAAAAGTCTGCCAATATTTGAACCTATTGATGCTCCTGTAATAACGGTAGGTCCTTCAAGCCCAACTGAACCACCAAATCCTACGGTCAAAGCACTTGTAACAACTGACGAAAACATGTAGTGAGGCTTAATAATTCCATTGTTTTTAGAAATTGCATAAAGAACACTCGGAATGCCATGTCGCACATGATGTCTGACAAAATATTTGACAAATAAAATTGCAATTAAAATACCTATTGCGGGATATGCAAAATATAAATAGTTTTCATATTCTTTTACAAAGTCTTTTGTTAAAAGTAGCTGAATAAAATGAACCGAATTTTTTATAATTACGGCTGCTACTCCTACAGTAAAACCAACAATAACGCTCAATATAAGAACAAATTGATTTTGGCTTAAATTGCGTAATCGCCACTTTAAAAACTTACCAAGTAGATTTGGATTTTTCATAATAGAAAGCAAATAGGGTTGGTATTACTTTTTTCTCTTGGTCTTTTTTTCTAATACTTTCAAACTCTCTAAATAGTTTTTTTCTACTTCGCTAAATGTTTTTTGTTGATATTTTTTATACTCTGTAGTTGCTTTTTCTAATGCTTTTTCGTGGCTGATAGAACCTGCTCCGATTAACAAATTTTCACCGCTCATTGTTAAAATTCTATCCAAATGTTCAGCCCAATCTTTCATTGTCATTGCTTGTTCACGTTCGGCTTGACGTTCAGCAAAATCCAAATATCCTGAAACTATTTGTCCAAGCGAACGAAGTTCATTTTCGTTTAAATAATTTTTTGCAACAACAACATCTTTCAAATAC
>MEND01000034.1:0-9015 GCA_001768975.1 Bacteroidetes bacterium GWA2_31_9
TCATGCTTCGCAGTTCTTAAAAAAAATGTCTGCTAATTTTTCACGTTCTAAAATGGCTTGTTTCAATTGTATTTGCGATTAAAAATCAAATTAAAACACCTTTTTAGTGAGGTCTGATGTAAAACAAAAATATCCGTTTTTTTATTTTGCGAACTAATGTTCTGTCTTTATTGATTTTGATTGTATGGGTAAGGAGTTCTGAAATTACAAAGGATTGTGTTGGAAAAGGACATTTCGAGAACCTCAATGTCAGTGAGGGATTGTGTTGGAAAAGGACATTTCGAGAGCCTCAATGTCCGTCATTCAATGATATTAATAGTTCTATCGCTTTTGCCAAAATTATCAGAGCTTTCAGCTTTCAGGAAATGGTTGAAAAAGTCTAAAACCAAAGAATTTATTTGCTTTAAGGTCTTAACTCCATCAACATCACCGGTTAACAAAACTCTGTGCTCATTATTCATTACAGGAAAAAGCGAACAATCGCTAAAAATAAAATGCTTCGATTTTTTGAAAACATACATTGTATATGGCTTTGTTTTAGAGTAAATATGCTGATTTCCAACAATCCAGTCGGCATACATATCGCTTTGCAACGACATAATTGGCTTATTAAATTCGTGATTATATATATCGCCAAACTGAAAGCCATCGAGGTTAACAGCAGCCTTAACTCTATTATCGAGATAACTCAACTGACCTGCAACTGCTCCACCAAACGACTGTCCGTAACTTCCAATTCGGGAGGTATCAGCTCTATTTTCGAGAAAAGGAAACCGACGAGATACAACTTCAGTTGCCATGCTATTGAGAACAAATTTTGAATCGGCAATCCAAATATCTAGACTTTTGTCAAACACTCTCATATTTCGGAAATAGCTGCGTAACATTCGATTACATTTTTTCACATTGTTTACATCTGGGTTTTTCGACTTAAAAAACGAGACACCTTTCCATTGAAAATATGCTTTCATGGCTCTCATTTTTTTTAATCGAGCTGGTTGATTATTATATAATTTTGATAATTGCTGGTCGTAAGGATGAGTTATACTTATTACAATATATCCGTTACTGGCAAGCTCTTCCATAAATTGTGTATAAAACTCATCAAGTCCGAAAAAGAAACCTTGTGAAAAAATAATTACCGGAAACGTTTTTTGTTGATTTGAGATACGAATTCCAGTATAAGAATGTGTAATTTCTTTTTGTAATTGAGCAAATATTGTACTGTCGTCTGAAAAGTCTTTATACGCATTATACAAATCGGCAGATGAATACTTTTGCAAATAAAAATCGGGAGATTTTCCCTCATTACTATCAGATGGATACCAAATTTTTAAAGGCAAATTTCTGAAATCGCTTTTCTTTGAAGTGAATATTTCTTTTCGTAACGAGTCTATTAAAACGGTATCTTTTGTTCCTATAAAATATTTTCCGGTTGGCTTTGGGAGAAACGATTCTGTTTTTTGTGCTGAAACGAAGCTATTATAAATTATAATAAAAACTAATGTTAACGTGCTGTTTCTTTGCATTTTGAAAGTTGTAATTCGATTTTTATTTTGTCTTTTAATGTTGTAATTTCTTTTTTCAGGGCTATTTCGTAATATTGTAATGCATTTGCAAAATCATCTTTATTGAAGTAATAATCGCCTGTTTTTGAATAAACTAAGTAATATTCTTTATTTGTAAAAATAAATTTGTTTATAAAGTCCTGAGATACATTTTTTTTCATTTTAATCGAATCATTTAATTCAACTAGCATACTTTTGTATTCCATTATTTGAGCAAATGTGTCGGTGTAAATTAACGAGTCGGCAGGAATCAGCAATTCGGTTGTATTTATTTCATTTTCAAGATTATCAATTTTGTCAATGCTAAAAACTTTATTCAAATCGTAACATACATACTCCCCCATTTGATATGGCGAAGTCGAAACCCATACTAATAATTTTGTTGCATTAAAAATAACCGAATGATGTGCAATTAATTGATTTATTGCCTTTTCGTTTGTATAACCAATTTTCTTATCGTTATGTCCGTTCATATCACGAAGAATCCTTGCAGCATCACGATAATCAATATTTTCTTTTTCATTTAAAAGCTCTGTAACTCTTATTCTTCGGTACTCTGAAGAGCTTTCGGCTATATTATGAATATTCGCACTATCGTTTTTGAAAACATCACATTGATAATGATTTGGACCTACAATCTGATTTTCGTTAGCATCAAAAAGTCCCATTTTCTCAGGAGATTTTTCAATAATAACTGTTTTATTATCGGCTGCCGAACCAACCATAATTGCCTCTGAAACAAATGTTTTTCTTTTTTCTGCAATTTTATAAGCTTCATCAATATTTTTAGCGTACTGCAAAATTTCACGAGCAAGGATTGAAATTGGAGTTGCTGCACCTGTTGGAATATCAGATTTTGAAGCGTTTAGAGTAACTGTTAATCCATTTTCGTTCATTCCGGAAACTGCTCCAATCATTCCTCCCCAGGTTATCATCATAAATTTATAACCGCTGTCGGGCTTGTAAAAAGCTACAATTTTGTTTTTTGCAAATTCATCGCCAACATAGAAATCGAAGTTTCGACCAACAATTAAAGAGCTGTCGGCAGATTTTTTATTCCAAACCGAAAAAGAAGTACATCCAACAATATTCATATCCTGCAAAGCATGACCAATATCGTGTGCAGCGTGGTAATTCAAAATTCGCTGATATTTAGGTCCAACAAAGTCAAATTCAGCAGAAGCTTCGTAAGATATTCCATAAATTTCATCAATGTATTCTTTAGTAATATGTTTATCAATATTGCGATTAAACCAAGCAATAAAAAATCGTAAAAAATGAATATAAATTTTAGATGGAATAAACTTTTTAATTTGCTCTACAAAAGCACTTTCCTGTTTATAAATTAATTCTGTTGAAAGTTTGCCAATTGTAACTCCACGCTCAAAAGGTTTACCTTCGACATACATTTCCCATAATCCTGTTTTGCTTTTTCGTAACCAGCTATTTCCAAGTTTGTAAGTGTCTTTTGAAATTTGAATTCTTTCGTTTTTTAATGGCGATAAATCAGCAACTTCAGGAGTTTTTAAAACTACGAAATACTTAAAGTATGCAATAAACGCAATATTTAATAAGATTAGCCTTATAATAAACGCATACAGTAATTTACGTATAACTCCAGCTCTTTTAAACATCGTTTATTTCTTTAATTATTTTTTTAATTCCTATAAGCTCTCCACAAGTCAAAATTGCTCCGATTATAACACCAAAAACTCCATGAAATGCAATATTTTGTCCAGTGAGAAGCAAATTTGGAACTTTTGTACGTGGATGAATAAATGTGCTTAACGGACTTTGATAATCTTTCATTATTCCATAAAGCGAGCCATCAATTGTACCGCTAAAATCTCGAAAGGTTAATGGAGTTGAAACATTGTATCTCTTAATCGAATTAATAAATCCGGGATGCAAACTATCAACTTTTCGTAAAAGTTTTTGTGCCATTTTTTCTTTGAAATCCTCATATTCCTGATTGCGATTTTCGGGTGTTGAATTTTCCCATTTTTTTACAAAATCGAATGGCATAAAAGATAAAATCGTAAGATTTTTGGCATAAGCAGTTTCAACTTTTTCGGCTGGAATGTGAAACATAAATGCGTTAGGCCAATTACTTTCGTTTACCAATGGGCTATCCCACAAATCGTCGAGGTTATAATGATAATAATTGTAATTGAGATTTTTAAAACTATTGTCTTTGAAAACAACATCAATTGTAAAAGCCGAAACAGAATTTTCGAGGCTGTTGATTCGATTGCTAAATGATTTACGAATGCTTTTATTATCGACCATACGAAGTGTCAAAGATGGATGGATTGACGAAATAAATGTTTCAGCTTCAACTACTTCGCCATTCGACAATAAAACTGATGAAAGTTTATCGTTTTCGGAATTGAATTTAATAACTTCTGAATTTGTAAGAACTTTACCTCCGTTTTTGTTTATTTCATGAATTAATAAATCGGCAATTTGCTGACTTCCTCCAGCGATTTTATAAGCACTTTCGATATATGAATACGATATTAAACCGTATAAATAAAGTGAAGTTTTTTCACGCTTTCCAGCAAATAATGAGATATTTCCTGAAAGTACATTTATTAAATCTTTGTTTTGAGTTATTGAATTTAAAAAATCGTAAGCGCCTAAAGTATTGAATTCGTTGTCGAACAGAAACTTATAATTATCGTCTTTCATTTCGTGAAACATCGAAAGCGACGATTGAATCTTTTTTAGTTGCTCGATGTATTTTTCTAACGCTGGCTTTTCGTTTGGAAATTTAGCGTGTAATTTTTCAATAAAATTTGAAAATCCTTGAGCTATCGGATAATCTTCATTTTTGTAATTTATTAAGTCAAAGCAATCTGTATCAAGTTTTTTTAAAGTCAAATCATTGTAAATATTCAAATATTTGAAAAACTTATTAAGTATCTGACCTTCGTCAAGTCCTCCAAGATAATGGACTCCAACATCGAAGTTGCAACCATGTTTTTTATATGATTGTAAACAACCGCCTGCTTGCTTGTTTTTTTCTACAACACAAATACTTAGGCCTTCTTTGCTTAAAATATCAGCACATACTAATCCTCCAAGACCACTTCCAACTATTAGTATATCGTATTTCATAATTACATTAATTTTACGATATTAATCTTGCAGACCAGTTAGTGTGATAGATGGTTTTGAATAATAGCTTTCTTTTTTCCAAAAACGACTTAAAAAGTCAATATTTTCAATATAAATTTCACCTATATTATCATTAAAGAATATTAATTTATCTTTACAAGTTTCAATACAAAACATCAAAAGTTCTTTAGATAAACTATCTGACATTAATAAAGCTTCAAAATCCTCAATGCTATCTTTCAAGTTATAAAATGGATTATTTTCCATTGGGAAAGCACTATTTATATTCATCGCTATTTCAATTCCACTAATAGGATTAAAAAAAACTAAACCTGATTCTGAGTTATGCTTAAAATCAAATTTTTGATTATCATCATTTTCTAAGAATCCATCTTTTCGAGCACGTTGTAATGCCTCTTCAATCTCTTTATCTGAAAGGTTCAAAGATTTATTAAAAAACTCAACATATTTACGGATAAATTCATTAATTTTATCTGAATGTAAAAATGCAATTTGCTGACCTTTATTATATTTCAAGAATACATTAAATTGTTTATTAAGATAATCATTTATGTCTGTAGTCTGATAGTCAATAAAATTAACTTGTGAGCGACTAGCGATAGAATTTTTTTCGTCAAGAATAATGTCTGGATCATAAGGAGATATTGAATTAACTCCTGAAAACCACCATTCATCTCTCCACTTCACAATCCCAATAAACATTATCAAATCAATTTCTTTCAACAAATGAATATTATCGTAAGATTTTTTAGTCATATTAAATTTTTTTCCTGAGGCAATATGCTCAATGAAAATATCTTTGCTGTCGTGACCTTTATATAAAAATAACCCTGTAATTTTTGGTGACATTTGGAGTAAATCAACACTTACTGGCTTTTTATTTCCTAAAATTTCAGCAGCCCATACATTCCCTTTTAATGCTAATAATTTTGTAGAACTTTTATGAAGTAACGAATCTCTATTCTCATTTAAAAACATTAATAAATGCTCTTTGTTTTTCTTTTTTTCTAATATTTCTGCATTACTTTCATATAATCGCATATTAGTATCATAAAAAAACAAATATGACTGAAATAAAATTTTATCTATATAATTTCTAGCAATATAAAAATCATTCTCATTATCATTCAGTTGATAAAATGAATATAAAAATTCGTTTTCTGGAGCATATTCAAATTCTTTCTCCAGAATTGTCATGATAAGAGTTGATGCCTGTAATATAAAATCGCTATTTGGATTTAAAAATAAGTCATCATCATAACCATTAATAAAATACCAAATTAAAAATGCCACATCTTGCTGATTTATTTCATTATCAAAATATTCATCGACATTATAAAATGGAAGTTTTTTGTTATATATTCTTGTATGTAATTTAATAAACGAATTCCAAATATTTGTATTTGAAATTATATCTTCAAAATAAGAAGCTATAAAGCAGCAAAATGCATCAAAATCTATTTGTTTATCAATATATTTGAAAAATTCATCTGAAGCATTCTTTTCAAGAATTGATTTTATATCATTACTTAGTTTTAAATAATAATAGTCTGTTTTAACTTGTTTTTTATAAGGCTTAATGCTAAGCCATTCATTTATAAAAATTTTGTCAGATTTTTTCATATTCAATAGTTTATAAATTATTAGCTACTATAATTTTATTAATTAATGGGTGAAGTCCAATTAATTCTGAGCAAGTTAAAATAGAACCAATTGTTACACCCAAAACTCCATGCAAATTTACATTTTGCCCTGTCATAAACAAATTCGGAATGTGAGTTTTTGGAAAAATTACCGAACGAACTAAATCGTTGTAATCTCTTGTAATTCCATATAGCGAGCCTTCTATTGTTCCTGTATAATCTCTGTATGTTAAAGGAGTTGATGTGTAATATTTTTTTATTTTTGACTTTAATCCGGGATAATATTTTTCTGTTAGATCAATTAATTGTTGAGCTTTTTGTTCCTTAAAGTCCTTATAATCATTGCCTCTGTTTTCAATATTAGTATGAGTCCATTTACTAAATTCTGAAAAGTCCATATAAGTCATTAAAATAAAAGAGTCGGCATATTTGTCTGATTTGGAGTTTGCAGGAGTTATCATCATACAATGTTCCGGATAATTTCCGAGCGAATATGTATCAGCAGTCCAAACATTTGAATCACGAAAAATATACGAATTATAATTTATATATGGAAATGAATTTTCTTCAAATATTCCGTAAACAGTGAACATACCGATTGTATTATCTAAATTATTTATTCTCTTTCGATAAGCTCTTCTAACCTTATCTTCAGGAATCATTTTTAGAGTTAATGTAGGATGTATGTTTGAAATAAAATTATCTGCAAATAATTGTTCTTTATCTCTGATATTAACTGAGTTAATGCAATTATCCTTGAAATTAAAACCTTCTGCTTCGTGGTCGGTTAGAACTTTTCCGCCATTCGATTCAATTTGATTTTTAAGCAAAAACGCCATTTGTGAACTTCCGTCAACTAGTCGCCACGAACTCTCAATGTATGAATTCATTATCAATGCGTTGATATAAAAAGGTGTTTTAGTTTTTGTTCCAGCATAAAGCGAATTAGTGCCAGCAAGAACGCTTTTAAGTTTTTGATTATTGGTCAATCCATTTAAAACTTCGTCGAAACCATCATTTTGCATGATGCTCTCGATTAATGGATTATCCGTTTTTTTTAAATTGTATAATGGAAATCTATCGCATGTTTCACGAATTTTTGAAAGATATTCTGAAATAGCTTTATTTTCGTTTGGGAATTTTTCTAACAGTTTTTCTTTATGATTCTCAAAACCCATTGCAAAATTATAATTCTCGCCATCAGGAAACATAATTTTATCGAAGCAATCAACATCAAGCTTACGCAAGTTTAATTTATCAAAAATGCCTAAATAGTTGAAAAAAGCACGAAGATTTTGTCCTTTTTCAAGTCCTCCAATATAATGACCGCCAACGTCGAAAATGCAATTGTCTCTAGTAAAATGTTGAATACAACCACCAATATGCTGTTGTTTTTCGATTACGCAAACATTGTAGCCTTCTTTGCTTAAGATTACGCCAGACACTAAGCCTCCTAATCCACTACCAATAATTATTACATCGAATTTATTCATTTAATATCATGACCTAAACTTTCATTAAAATCAGTTTTCTTGAAAATCAATAAATCAGGTCTTTTCCCTATTGTGTCAAGTTCTGTCTGAAAATCTTGATAAAAATTATCAAAACCGTCTTCTCCTGCAACCAGATTATCTGATTTACCATATTTAACTGCAATGATTTTTGTTGAGGTTTCATTAATAGCTCTTGTTATAAGATTTTCAGCCCAATCTCCTTGTTCTTTGTTTGTAATAAAATTTGATGATGCTTGGGTTGGTGTCCTTGCTGGGTCTCGTGGCAAATTAAAATCAACCAAAGTAGCAGGTACACTCTTCGTTAGTTCTCTTATTGCTTCGTTATAATTCATTTATCAATCTTTTTTTTATTTACAAATTTAGACATTTTCTCGGGTACGTCAGCAATAAAACTGCTCTTTTGCAAGCTGAAGTATCAGCTTGTGTGACGAGCAAAACTAAATTTGCCATTTGTACTGTGGCAATTTGCTTGTTTTGCTTTTTGTCTTTTGTAGCAAAAATTCCTTTGTCATTCTGTCGTCTGTTTCTGTCTTTTTACAATGAATGCTTACGATTTGTGGCGTTAGGAGTGTATTGTCCATAATTTTACAAATATGCTCTAATTGATTAATTCCAAAAAAAATATGAATTGTGGCTATCTGTAAACAGTATTTTTAAAAGGAATATTCAAGCTAAATTGAAAAAAAAACATGTTATAATCTATTTGCTTAAAAATAAAAAAGCTTGATAAGTCCATAGAAAAAGTGTTTGATATGGGATTTTGTTTAACTTGGGCTTCATGCTGTGTCGTTCCGACCACATGAAGCCCTATTTATTGGTGGTATTTTACATTTTTTTATTCAATTCAAAAGTAAAATCAATTCTTCATTGAAATTTACATTCTTTGCTTTAAAAATCATTTCTTTTAATGGAACTTTATTTACAAAATATCTAAAAATATAACAATAATTTGAATAACTACCTCTATCAGGATTATTCATTATTTCAATCATTTCTTCTTTGCTGAGTTTTACTTCTGATTTTGAAAATTGGTCAGCGACAAACATTGCAAAACCTTCATAAAACCAAATTGGTCCCATTGCTTCTTCATCTCCTTTCAATATTTTTATATGCAATCTGTGAGCAATTTCGTGAGTAAGTAATTTTTCA
>MEND01000034.1:9024-9166 GCA_001768975.1 Bacteroidetes bacterium GWA2_31_9
GTTTCTATTCCCTCGGGATATACTTTTGAATAATATTCGGGTGAAACTACTAACAATGTTCTTTTTTCTAATGCACCACAATAAGTTTCAGGTAATTCCATCAATGGGTCTGCTTCTGCAAGTTTTAAAAGAGTTATATTAA
>MEND01000034.1:9197-11209 GCA_001768975.1 Bacteroidetes bacterium GWA2_31_9
AGGTAATATTAATTTAGTTGAATTTAGAATACTATCTTGCAATTCTGCTTTATTGCTATTTGAATTTTGATAGTTACAGGAACTTAGTGTAACTATTGCAATTATTACTAAAAAAAAACATTTCATATTATTGATTTTTTAATTATTTCTTTGTTACTACATTTCATAAAAACCAAAAATCAGTTTGTTATTGATAATTTGAATTTTATGAATTTCATTTTTCATTTTACTAATTTAATTATTTCATCGGGAAGCGAAGGTAGTTCTTTGTTCAATAAACACAATTCTTCATATTTTTTTATAAAATATAAAGGTCCGTTTTTTATACATTTACATAATTCTTCTGTCCCGTAATATTGTTCAATATGATACACTATAAATAAACCTGTAATACAAATATATTTTTTCCAATAGTTTCCAAAACAACCTGAACTTAAAGCATTATTACGCTCTAAATCTTTATTTTTTGGATTAAATATAATTTTCGTACTATCAGTAAATGTAATAAAAGCTTCTTTTTCTCTTTCTTTCAATTTACCATCTATATAATAATTTTCAATTATAAATTTTTTGTCTGAAACATAATGAGCAAAACCTTCATTTAGCATAGTGTATATTGCGACATTATTAATGTTTTTATTATCCCAATTAAGCCAATAATCTTTAATATAATCAGATAGAATTGCATGAAATAATTCGTGCGACATTACATCTTTTAATGCTTCAATTCTCTCTGTTAATGTGTTTCCATAAGTTAAGCATACGATTGTAAGGTTAAATATAATAGCAGAAGCTCCCTTGTCTGAAAGATTATATTTTCCATTTTTAATAGTATAATTAAAAGACATCGCATCGCCCCATTCCCAACCTGTTGCAGTTAAAAATACGTCATAATCACGAGTGAGTGTGTAATCTTTTGGAAAATATTCTAATGCTCTTTTATATACGTTTTCTGAAAAATCGTTGTTTTTTATTTCTTTTAAAAGCTCGGAAATTTCAATTTGATTTTTATTTACTTCGTTCAATAAATATACGCTTTTTGCAGTATCAGACACATCAAATTCTTCTAATGCTTTTTTAAATGATGTTGTTGTTTTTTCATTTACAAATAAAAGTTTTTCCATTAGTTGGTTTGCAGGTTGGTTGATTAAATTTTTAATATTATTTTTTTGACAACCATTATTCATCCATGCTAACAAAGTATCAACTGTTTCGGTATGAAAAACTAATTTATTTTGAGCATTGATGCTTATTGTAATAAACAAAAAAAGCAGAGTTGTTGTTATTTTCATTATTTTATTTGTTTCAGTTTTTTTGTTGCCACTAACGGTTGCATGTATGAAACGAAGCGGATTGCGGACGACTTCCTATCAAGTTACACAATAGTTGAAGCGGGCTACAACCCTTGAATAACAAACTATCCCAGCAATTTTTTATACCGCGTGTTGTGCGGTCGTACATTTTTTCGTCAAATTGTCTCAAAACATTCAATAAAACTTTTTATTCCAATCATTATTCAGCTTTTTTTTTGAATGTCCATATTCAAAAGTGTCGGTCTTTCATTAAATCTAAAAAAGACTGAAGTCATTAATGATTTTGATTTTAAGTTTTGTAAATCATAAGCAAATATTTCTAATTTGTCAATTTCTTTTGATTCACCCTCACTATATTTTAGCATTTTAATATTCCTCTTTAGAATTTTATTAAAATTGAACTCTGTCACCTTTTTTGTCTGAATATTAGGTTTTAATCGAAAATATTCCCAAACTAGAAAATAAATTTTCATAATTTCTTCCAATTCCCCCATCGACACATCAATCCGATGTCCTAGCAAAACAGTCAAGAAAAAAGGTTGGCAGCTAAATATCTCGTCTGAAACAGAATTAACATAATTCGAATCAATTTGGTCTATTTTTTTAATTGATTCGGCTAATATCTCTGTTTCATTAAAATCATTTTGAGTAAACTTTAATTTTGTCATAATTTATGTTGAATGCTCTTTTTTGTATGCC
>MEND01000035.1:0-14049 GCA_001768975.1 Bacteroidetes bacterium GWA2_31_9
ATTCGGACTCATCTGTTGAAAAACTAAATAGATTATTTAAAAGAAATTCAAGTGACTTATATTTTGTAGGAAAGATAATTTTTCCACTTAAATCTGCCAATCCAATACTGTCATTTTGGTTGAATATTAACCATTTTGAATCAGCTAACTTTATTTCAGTATATTCTAATGCTAAAATTTCTTCGCCTTTATTATTTATAACACCATAATTGACAGAATCTTCTGTAACTACCCACATGTTTTCGTTTAATGGTTCAATGTTCTTATATCCTCGAACCGGTTTTATTGCATAACCAAATTCACTATCGCAAAGGAACCATTTGCCAACATAATGTGTTATATTATTTTGTTTGAGTTCATTTTGATATTCATCGTAACTATATGGTTTTGAGTCATTCATAAAATAATAGAAAGTTGTTTTTTCTGACGATTTTAATTTTGTTTCTGGTTTGCCAGAGTGCTTATAAATAAATTGTTGATCAACAATTATATTTTTTGGTGAAACAAGTACCGAAAAAGGATTTTGAACAGGTATGTTTACACCGTTTCCAATAATTGTATAAGTTTCTTTTTTATTTGTAATATAAAATCCAGCAGGGAGAGTATCAATATTGTCAAATCCACTTTCGATAATCTCACCTTTTTTATTTATTAGTGCAAACAAATTTACCCATGTTGTATCATAACCATCTAGTATATTATTGTAATTTTCGTCGTAAGTATATCTTGGGATAAATATTTTTGTTGAATCGTTAGAAATTATAGCAATTCCGTTTCTGAATCTGCCTGCATAACGATAATTCCCAAACAATTTATTACCACTTTTATCAATATAAAACCAGTTTGTACTATCACTCACAGGAGCCATTTCGTTACTGAATCCGGTTTCTGTAATTAAATTATGGTTATATCTGTCAGAATAAAATTGCGGAGGAATTACCCATTCGCCTTTGTTATTAATAAAACCAAGTTTATTATAAAGTACTGCAGGGGCTAAACCATCCGAAAAAGTACCAACATTTGAATATTTGAGTGGAATAACTCTATTTTCGGTTTTATCGATAAATCCCCAATATTTTTTAATACAAACAGCTGCTAAGTTTTCGGAAAATGCTCCAGCATTATCATATTTATACGGAATTATAATATTGTTATTTAAGTCTTTGAAGCCATATTTTATTGAATATGAATTCTTTTGAAAAGTATAGTTTTTCCATACTCTTTTTAATGGAGAATTTTCGTTATTCAGAAATTGATCTCTGAATAAATTTGGAAAAATTTGTGAATTTGAAATATTAGAAAAAACAACAAGGCAAAAAATAATTGCAATAAAATGTTTCATAGTCAGTAGATTAAAAAAATTGAACTTTAAATAAATGTGTCCACTCCGAAAAGTCAAAAAAGTAAAAAATTTATGCTGAGCATAGTCGAAGTATGCCACTAAAACTCCAAAATTCTAAATCCCACAACTTGTCCCTATATTTCGGAAAACAAAGATTTTCAACACAATAACCTTAAAGGGATTTTGTGTTTTTGTGCTTTGATAGCGAAAAAAAGACTTTTTGAAGTGAACTCAGTAAATGTATATAAATCGGCTTATATCAGCAAATTTAAATTGACCATCAAATCGGCTAAATTTTTTACTGTGAACATCTCTATAATTTGTTTCTTACAGAGTTATGCAAATTACAAGAAAAATTATGCGAAAAGATGAGCGGAACTCTGCAAAAAAAAGCGAATTATTAAATCGGTTTGAATCCAATTATATTTCTTACTTCTTTAACTGTTTTTGCGGCACTTTCTCTTGCTTTTTCGGCTCCTCTTTTAAGAACTTTTTGCAAATATTCATCATTAGCAGATAGGTCTGTAATTTTATTTCTAATTGGTTCAAGATAATTTATAATATCTTCTGCCAATTGTTTTTTCATATCGCCATATCTGATTGTGCAGTTATTATAGTGTTCTAAAAAGAAACTATGTGTATCTTTCTTTGAAATAATTTGCATAATTGTAAATAAATTCTTAACACTTTCTGGCATTTCCTGATTTGGATTTACTGGTCCGCTATCGGTAACGGCTTTCATTACTTTTTTTCTTATTACATCTGGTTCGTCTGCTAAATAAAGTCCATTTCCGTCAGATTTTCCCATTTTTCCGGTTCCATCTAATCCTGGAATTTTAATAAGACTATCACCAAAATTAAAAGGATGTGGCTCTGGAAAATAATCAACTTTATAAAGTCTGTTAAATCTGTTTGCAAAGTTTCGGGTCATTTCAAGATGTTGTTCCTGATCTTTTCCTACTGGAACTTTTGTTGATTTATGTATCAAAATATCAGCAGCCATAAGTACTGGATAAGTAAGTAAGCCGGCATTCACATTTTCGGGTTGAGTACGTATTTTATCTTTAAATGAAGTACATCTTTCGAGTTCTCCTAAATACGCATTCATATTAAGTAATAAATACAATTCGGCTGTTTCGGGTAAATCACTCTGACGATATATTGTGGCAACATCGGGGTCGAGACCTGCTGCAAGATATTCAACTATAACTTGCTTAACATTATCTCTCAAGTTTTCAGGAGTAGGATGCGTTGTTAATGAATGATAATCAGCTATAAAGAAATAGCATTTGTGTTCGTGTTGCATCTTTACAAAATTTCGTAAAGCACCAAAATAGTTTCCTAAATGTAAATTTCCTGTCGAACGAATTCCGCTTAAAACAATATCCATATATTTAACTTGTAATAAATTATCTGACAAAGATAATTTATTTTTGAAAAGAGAGTTCCTTTAAATCAACTTCCTCTTTTTCAGATATTCAAAAAACAATTGCTTGTAGCTTTCTCCAATTGGAATACGCTCTTTTCCAATTATTACATGTCCACGATCAATATGATCAATTTTATTTATAGCAATTATATAGGATTTATGAATTCGTATGTAATTGTCTTGTGGTAACATATCAAGCATTCCCTGAAAATTTTGCAAAGTCATTATTTTTTCGTTTTTGGTAATTATTCTCAAATAATCCTTCATCCCTTCAATGTATAAAACTTCCTCAAACATTACCTTTTGCATACGATATTCTGTTTTTACAAACATAAAATTTTCTTGTACTTCGGGTTGTAGTGTTGGAGCTGTAGTAGTCTCTTTTTTAATAACTTTAGTTTCCTTTTGTTCGCTATTTCTACTAATGTAAATTTTATTTACTGCTTGTAAAAAACGATCAAATGAAATTGGTTTCAATAAATAATCTGCTACATCAAGGTCATAGCCTTTTAGTGCAAATGAGTCGTAGGCAGTTGTAAATATTACTTTTGGTTTATTTGTAAGAACTTCCAATAATTGTATTCCGGTAAGTTCTTCCATTTGAATATCGAGAAACATTAAATCAACTTTGTTTTCTCTCAAATAATCAATTGTTTCAATTCCATTACTGAAAGTTTTAACAAGTTCTAAAAAAGAAACTTTTGATATATAGTTTTTAATTTTTTCTAAAGCTAAAGGCTCATCGTCAATTGCTATGCATTTAATTTTCATTGCGTTAATAGTATTAAGTTTACAATGTAATTATTGTTTTGATGTTTAATTTCAAGATTATATTTATTTACAAACAACAACTCAAGCCTTCTCCTTACATTGTTTAATCCAATTCCACCAGTTTTATCTTTATTTAAATTATTTCCAATTTTATTTTCAATCTTAAAATGTATATTTAATTCATTAACAATAATCTCTATTTTAATTCCTGGAGCAGTACAATTTTTATCGCCATGCTTTATTGCATTTTCTACAAAAGGAACAAATAGCATAGGCGAAATCATAACATTTTTATAATTTCCCTTAACAACCATCTGAATAAAATTTTTATTTGAAAATCGAAGCGAATGTAAGTCAATAAGACTATTTATGTATTGGATTTCTTTTTCCAAGGAAACTTTGTCAGCATTAGCCTCATAAAGCATATATCTTAAAATATCTGATAGTTTCATAATGGCTGTTGAAGCCATATCTTGATTTAAATGAATTAAGCTGTCAATATTGTTTAAAGTGTTGAATAGAAAATGAGGATTAATTTGAGAACGAAGCAAAGCAAGCTCACTTATTAAATTTTGATTTTCAAGTTGACGTTTTAGATTTTGATCTTTATACCAATATTTTGTAAGCTTAATGCCAGCTGCGAGTAATACAACAGAATTAGTTGAAATCATAAAGTAATAGTAATTAAATTGAAAAAAGTTGTATTTAAATGCATGCTCTGGATGTAGCCAAGGTAAATATATGTAATAATGAATAGATTGAACTAAGAATATTGTAAATATTGTTGATAGCGTAAAGTACAGTGAAAAAGCAACATATCTTCTTGCATAGAGAAATTTCGGCATTAAAAAGTAAATTGTAAAATATGTTGCAGATATATCAATAGGAATGAACATTGTAGTTTCATAGAAAAAGAAAAAGAAACTATCTTTTCCGGTTAAACTCATTAGAAATGCATAAATTGTCCAGTACGCAAGCCAGAAAATTATGTGTGTTATTATTCTGACAATATTATTCTTATAATTTAATAAAAAATCCATATCGCTATTTTTAACAAAGTTAAAAACCTATCTCTCAGAATACAAAGATTTCGCATTATTTTATATCAAGTAATCAAGTTATCAGACGTAATGCTGTTTTTAATCTATAAAATAAATTAATTTTTTGTATCTATAAGATAATCAGTTATTAATGTTTATTTGTGTTTTTAGTTTATAGATGAATAGGTAAATTATATATGTAAAAAGCTGATTTTTCTCTTTAAAGCAGTTTTAGCAGATTTTATAAGCAAAGTGTATATGTAATAATAGTGTCTGTATATCAGATTTTTATTTCGATAGTTGTGGATATATTTTTACAGCGAAATGTCAAACCTAAATTATAATATTATGAAAACTTTAAAAACAAACACAATTAAGATGATTGTAGCAATTATCTTATTAGTAACAGTAAGCACAACTTTTGCACAAAACTTTGCTCCGAATTTTATTGAGGAAAGAAACAGTCCGTACACAACTTCACAAGATGAATTTGTAGTAATCCCTAATAGAGGTACTGTAGATATAGTAATACCTAATTATGAAGGAGAGTTTATTTTAGAAGTTTATGACATAACTTGTCAAAGAGTGTATTCTAATGTATTTAGCAATTCTTCTAATCAAACAATTTCGATTCCAATTAATGACAGAAAATCTAAAATTTTTGTTTTAACAATTACTGGCAAGGATTTTAAAATCAGTCGTAAATTTTATGTAGGTTAAGTTTTTAGTTAATTAATTGACAAAAGGGGGGCGACCCCCTTTTATTTTGAAATTATAATTCAATGAGAAATATATTTAAAATAACATCAGCCTTACAAATACTATTTTCATCAGTATTGTTTTCGCAACCATTAGCCTTAGAAACTAATCCTGAAATTGAAAAAAATGATACTGTTAATATTGTTAGAGGGTTTTTAACAGATTCGTTATCAGGAAAAGAACTTGAATATGCTCATGTAGGATTGTATAAAAAATCTGATTCATCAATTTTAACAGGAACTATAAGTCTTCCAGATGGTAGATTCAGTCTCGAAAATATTAATAATGGGAATTATTATTTATTAATCGAATATCTTGGATACCAAAAGAAAATTATTGAAAACATTAGCCTTTCAAACGAAAACAGGAAAATCAATCTTCGCAATATTAAACTACAACCAGATATTGCTTTAATTTCTGAAGTGAATGTAGAAGCAGAACGAAATTATGTTGATTATAAGGTTGATAAAAAGGTTGTTAATATAAGTAGTCAGCCAAATGCTGGGGCATCTCCCCTTACTGAGGTTCTGAAAAGTACTCCAGGAATTACTACAGATAATAATGGAAATATTCTTTTGAGAGGTAGTAGCAATTTTATATTGTTGATTGATGGCAAACCAAGTCCTTTGGCTTCTGCCGACCAACTGGGAACAATTCCAGCAAGCATGGTCGAAAATGTTGAAATTATTACAAATCCATCAGCTAAATATGATGCTCAAGGTTCGGCAGGAATTATTAATGTAAAAATGAAAAATATTAATAATGATGGAATAAGTGGAATTGCAAGAATGTCAGCCGGAACAAAAGAAAAATACGGAGCTAATTTTCTTTCAAATATTCGTAAGAAAAAAGTAAATATATCCATTGGTGCTGACTATAATAGCAATTGGAATTATGCCGAGAACAATTTCGATAGATTTGTCCATTCTGCTAATTATCAATACGATTTGTACGACTATACAAAAATGAAATTTCAAAGAAAAAAGACCAGCTTAAAATCAGGTATAGAGTACAATATTAATAAAAACAATTCTTTAACACTTTCAGCCGAAGGTGGTAGGTTTAATTTTAACAGAAAAATGGATGTTTGGTACAGAGAGCAAAGTCAGTCGATAAGTGATGCAAAATACTCTGTAGGACATAACGATATGGGAGTTGAAAGTAATTATCTGACATCGAATCTTGCATATTCACATAAATTTAATAAACCTGAACATGATTTATCTGCCTCAATTTATTATGCAGTTTTTGATGTTGCTTCAAATAATATCGCCAGCTTATCAGCATCTGATAATAATTGGAACGAGCAATTTAATACCACTATTGGAAACTCAAATAATCAGGATGGAATGGGTCACGAATCAAGGCTAAAAATTGATTATAAATTACCTATTGGAAGTAAATCGAAATTTGAAACAGGAGTGCAATCTTCACTTCGAAGTATTCTTACAAATAATGAAAATCAGGAAGCAAATATCATAAGTAAAAACACTTTCGATTTTTATCGAAACATTTATGCTGCTTATGTCACATATTCAGGAGCAATTTTGGGTTTTGATTATATGGCAGGATTAAGGTCAGAAACGACAGATAGAATGATAAAAGATATTAATAATACCGAATATGGATATTTGAAAACTGAGTTTTTTCCAAGTTTTTTCATTACAAAACAAATGTCCGAAAAAATGCAGATTCAACTTAGTTACAGTCGAAGAATTAATCGTCCACAAGAATATGATTTAAAGCCAATAGGTGGATATTCAGATGTTTATTCTTCTGAAAAAGGCAATCCGCTATTGATGCCTGAAACAATTGGTTCTTATGAGTTTAATGTCCAGCAAAAGATTAAAAAAGGAAATGTGAGTTTAGGTGTTTACTATCGAAATACATCAAATTCGATGCAACGTGTTAATTTATTGGACGATAAAGGTCGTATTTGCTATTCTTTTGATAACTTTGATAATACTCAACAATATGGAAGTGAGATAAATATTAATTTCGTTCCAAATAAAATTCTGACTATTAATACTGGAATGGATTTTTATGGCGAAACGCTTGATGGAACATTTGAAGAAGAGAATGTAAATACAACATCGGCAAATTATATTTTCAGAATTTCGCCAGCTGTAAAAATTACAAAATCAACAAGAACACAAATAAGTTTTAACTATCAAAGTCCCGGAAATGAGCCAGCGGGTAGGAGAGAAGGTTCTTATTCGGCAGATATATCAATAAAACAAGATTTTTTGAAACGCAAGTTAAGTCTATCATTAAGTGTATTTGATGTTTTTAATACTTCAAAATATGTTGTGACAACAAAATCAACCACTTATGATTCGCATTTGAATTGGAAAAACGAAGGACAAATTGTAATGCTTTCGCTTATTTACAACTTTAATAATTTTCAGAATAATAAAATAAAATTTGAATCAGAAGAAATTAATTTATAAATATTCTCTCGTAATCCTTGTTATCCAAATCCCCAAATAGTTTGACTTTTGTTGAATTGTTTGGGGATCATTCTTTTAGGAAATATTTGAAATATAGATGCTGAACAAGTTCAGCATAATCTTAAAGAGTTGCTTTTGTCAATCTGAATTTATTTCAGATTCTCAGGGCAAGTATTCTCGCACAAATAGCTATCGTAGCAATCAAGTATTGCTTTATATAATTCGTACTCATTTGATTTATAAACAAATTCTTCGGGTAGTTTGCAGAATTGCATAAATTTTACTGTTTCCTCGTCGTCTATTAAACCAGTTACATTTTTTACAACCAAAACATTATATTTTTTTTCCAGAGTTCTGTTATAGTCTTCATGCTCAATCACATCAAGATAGTGCATGTATGCTCTGCCTTGTTTTGACAAAATATTGTATAAGGCAGTTATTGCACCACTAATAACTAAACCACCATTTCCGGAAGTTGGCATTGCTTGTAAATCTTTTGGTAAATGTAAATCTATTGTAGGTTGCTCTTTTACATCTAGTTCTACAAATGCCTTTTTAAACTCATCATAATCTTTATAAGGAAAAATCTTTACCTCAGGTAGATTATAAATATTGGTTTTCAGAGTTATAAAATCATAAATATCTCTATTTGATTTTCCAGGATAAACATAATATTTAGTTTCAAAACCTATTGACGAAATTTTAAGGCTATCGAAATCGTTATATTGAATTTCAAAAACTCCTTCATCATTGCTAATTGCAACAAAACCAGAATTTATATTTATAACATTTGCATTTGAAATTGGCTTATATCCGTCAGCATTTAAAACTGTTCCATGCAACTTTTTTAAATTATTTTTCTGAGCAAAAGAATTAAAGCTTGTAACTATTACGATTACAAGCAATAATAATGTTTTTACACTATTTAGGGAAAATTTAAACTTCACGCTAAATATTAATTTATGCTATGACGAAGATAAACGTTTTTTAGTTACAATTATTTTAAACTTTTTCGAAAGCTTGTTCTAAATCATGAATTAAATCGGCAATATCTTCAATTCCAATTGAATATCTGATTAGGTCGTCGGTAATTCCTGCTTCAAGCCTTTGCTCTTTTGTCATTCCTGCGTGAGTCATCGAAGCCGGATGTTGAATTAATGTTTCAACTCCACCTAACGAAACAGCAAGCATAGCAAGCTTAACATTATCCATAAACTTAACACTTGAATCGAAACCACCTTTTAAGCCAAAGCAAATCATTGCTCCAAAGCCAGACATCTGAGTTTTTGCTAATTCATGTTGAGGATGTGATTTTAGTCCAGGATATTTAACCCATTCGACTTTTGGATGATTTTCAAGAAATTCTGCAATTTTCATTGAATTTTCCTGTGCTCTGTCCATCCTTAACGCCATAGTTTTTACTCCACGAATTACCATGTAAGCTTGATGAGGATCCATATTTCCACCCATCATTGTCATTGTTTTGCGAAGATTGTCGTAAACATTTTTTTCTTTTGCAATAATTGCTCCACCAACAATATCAGCATGTCCGTTAATGAACTTTGTAAGCGAATGAAGAACTATGTCTGCACCTAAATTAAGTGGCTTTTGCAGATATGGTGAACAAAAAGTATTATCAACAACTACAAGAATTCCATGTTTATGAGCAATTTCGCAAGCAGCTTTAATATCAACAATATCCATAGTTGGATTAGCAGGAGTTTCTAAATAAAGCATTTTCGTATTTGGACGAATTGCATTTTTAATATTTTCAAGATTAGTTGTATCAATATATGTAGATTCTACACCATATTTTGAAAATACAGCATTCATAACACCACGACTTGGTCCGTAAACGGCATCAGTACTTACCATGTGGTCGCCTTTTGCAAGTAATGCAGTGTAAACAGTTGTAACTGCTGCCATTCCAGATGCAAGAGCAATTCCTCTGTAACCATTTTCCAAATCGGCTAATTTATTTTCTAATGCATCAATTGTAGGATTTCCAATTCTTGAATATATGTAACCTTTATATTTGCCAGCAAATAAGTCTGCTCCGTTTTGACAGTTGTCAAAAAAGAATGTTGAGGTTTGGTATATTGGTGTAACTACACTTCCAAAAACATCATCAAAATCACCTGAGTGAACAAGTTTTGAATTAAATCCTAAATCTTTTGTTTCCATTATTTAAAAATATTTTTTTGTAAAAATACTATCTTTATTTAGAAAATACCATGTTTTTTTGATGACATTAAACACATGTAGATATTTAGATAGATTGAGTATTAATTCCAGAACTTATGAAATTGATTGAAAATAGGCAAAATGCTACAAACATTTATTGTAATTTCATAACTCCTGAATCGCTAACAAACTAAACTATTCGATTTTTTAGTAAGCAACATAATTTAAAAATCAGAAAATAGCCCATAGGTCTTCAATGTCAATAAAATACAATAACGATATTAATATTTGTCCTTAGGGCATATACGAAACAGTAAGTATTTACAACCTATTTTATCTTTTATATTCCCTATGAAATACTGAATTGTCGCTTTTGTTTGATTTAATGGCCACTAGAAGTGAAAGAGGTAGATGGTTAAATTGCTATATGGTTAAATTGTTCTATGTGTTTTTCTATGTTTCTATGTGCCTATGTGGTAAATGGTTAATTTGTTATTTTTTCAGCAGTTTGCTCCTCAATAAACCCATTAATAGAAGGATAAATTTTTAAAATAATTTTTTCTAGTGGGCGGTATAAGAGTGATTTATCTTTTGTTTCGCTAGAGAGAACGGTTGCGTTTTTATCAAAATTATTAAGCAGAATTATTACAATTCCTAAAATCAATGAAAATTTTAAAATTCCAAAAAATACTCCTGCAATGCGATTAAATATTCCTAATGCAGCAGCCTTAATAAATTTATCAATTAATCGGGATAATAAATGAACTAATATAATTATGATTAAAAATGTAACAGCAAACGATATAACTTCGAGATATTCGGGCTTTGTATCGAACCACTTTTTTATAATATCTGATGTGTAACCCGAAAGTTTAATAGCTCCATAAACGCCTAAAGCCAGTGCTACAAATCCGGCTAATTCTATTATTAAGCCCTTTGTAAAACCTTTATATGCTCCCCAAAGCAAAGGAATTATAATAATTATATCTAAAACCGACATACATAATTTTTTTTGTAAAAATAAAAAACGAAATTTACAAAATGGTTTAATTTTTGATAAAAATGGAGTTTTATTAAAATTTTGACAAAGGTTTCACAAATAAATTGCAACAATGACTAAAAATGGACACACAAGAGAATGATTATATTTTTTAATGAAAGTAAAAATTTAGACAGGATTAACAAGATAAAACCTGTAAATCATGTAAATCCTGTCAAAAAAACAAAGTATAAACCCATGAAAATCATAATTGTCATATTTATTATAGCGTTAGAATTATTGACATTAAACGTTATTTCTCAATCGTTAAGAAAAATTTCAGATGTTCCATTACCTGATGGATATAGCAGAGTTAAAAATCAAATGGGTTCAATTGGAGAGTATTTTCAAAATTTGGATTTAAAAACCGAGAACAATATTGTATATTTGTACAATGGACAAAAAAAATATAATCAATCGGCTCAATATGCTGTTATTAAAATGGATATAGGTAAAAAAGATTTGCAACAATGTGCCGATGCCGTAATGCGTTTAAGAGCCGAATATTTATACAAAACAAAGCAGTACGATAAAATTCATTTTAATTTTTTATCAGACAAAAAGCCCAGATATTATAAAGATTATTGCAAAGGTGATTATTCGTATTCAAAGTTTTTCAAATACATGGAATATATATTTTCGTATGCAAATACAGGCTCGTTATTAGATGAATTGCAGAAAGTTACTTCGTTTGATGATATTAAAACAGGCGATGTTTTAATTCAAAAAGGCAATCCTTACGGACATGCTGTCACTGTTATGGATGTTGCCAAAAACGAAAAAGGAGAAAAAATTTATCTTTTGTCTCAAAGTTATATGCCGGCACAGGAAACTCATATTCTGGTAAATCCAAGTGATAAAAAAATAAGTCCTTGGTACAGTGCAAAATCTAGTGATATAATTACAACACCCGAATGGACTTTTTATAAAAGCGATTTAAGAAGATTTAAAGAATGATAAGAATTTAGGATTTACGAATTTAGAGATTTAGTCGCAAGAAAAAACTTTTGAGGGATTTTGAGCTTTAGAGCTTTAGTGGCAAGAAAGAACTTTAGAATGATTTAGGGATTTAGGATTTAACTGCTTATTCAACTATAAACTTCAAACTCATTAAAACTAACTAAAATATAAACAACTGAAACATTCACGACCACAAATAAGGACACACAAGGGAATGATTATAGAGAAGAAACTAGCCACAGATTTCACAAATTTTACTCATAAATCGCATATTTTTAAAGGCATTCGTGAGTCGCTTCGCTATGTTCACAGATTTAAAACAACCTTTGGTTGTTTTATCTGTGCTAATTCAAAAAAATCTGTGAAACAAATTTGTGTAAATTAGTGTAATCTGTGGCAAAAAAATAAGTGAATTAAACTAGTGACTATCATATATATACAGAAATATAAACAAATGAAAAAAATTTACTTTAGTATTGTTTTTATTAGCTTGTTAGCAATAAAAGCATTAGCCCAAAATCAACCAATAATTGAAAATAAAACTCACATTATTGATGAAAAAAATGAAATAATAGTTTATGGCGAAACAATTGATTTTATTAAATATACAATTAAGAAAGAGGTAAAAATAAAAATTCTCTCAGAAGAAGGAATTAAGAAATTTTCAAAGATTACTTTGCCCGAAACGTTTGACCCAACTTATGTTTCGCATTCTCCAAAAACAAGAAATTATTTGAATACATTTTCGGGAATTGATTTTGCTGTTTTTAATACTAAAATTTCAGATACTAACGGTAATGAACGTAAAGCAGAAATTAAAAAATCTGAAAATATTATTAAGCGTGTCAAAGAAGATAACCGATTCGGGCCCTATAAACAAATTGAATATTCAATCGACAATCTAAAAATAGGAGATACATTAACTGTAAGTTATTCTTATGAAGTACGATATGATGAAAATTTTTATAATCTTAATTCGTTAAGGATTTTCTTTAATAATGATGTATTCAAAAAAAATTATTCCTTAAAAATATCATACAAATCAAATCTCGATGTTGATTTAACTTGTTATAACGATGCTAAGCAAGATACAGTTATTGAGGAAGGAAATCTCAAAAAATGGTTATGGACTAAAAAGAATTTATATGGCTGTATAAATGAAGAAGGGAGCCGACCTTTTCTGGATTTACCAAATATTATTTTTACATTAAAACCAACAGCTTTAATGTATAATTTGCCGTTTACTTTCAGGAATGAATATATTCCGTTTTATGCCATTTATGCTAATTTTCATGAAAACAAACATCCTGATATATTAAAGGCTTCTGTTCAGGGAGTAAATACAAGTCAAACTCTTCAAATAAATAGTTTTGTTGATGGATTGGTTAAAAATATTGAAAACGATAGCACTGGATATTTAAAACTTGAAAAATTACACAATGAAATTACCGACAACTTTACTTTTAGCAACGACCTGGATTATTTTAAAGAATTAGATACTAGAGATGAACGAATTGGGGATTATTTATCGAAACGTCAAATTCGTGATATTAGCAGATACGACACATACATTGCATTAATTTCAAAAATCAATCTTGGTCATTTTACTGCTTATGTCAGCGATAAACGTATTGGCATTATTTCAGATTATTATTTTGCTCCAATGTATGATAGCGATTATTTGTTATGCCCATTTTTGCCAAATGGAAAGTTGATATATTTATACCCTAAGTTTGACGATTTTGGTTATTATTTAGACGAACTTCCCTTCTATTTTGAAGGCACAGATGCTCGACTTATAAATCTTTCAGATTACATTAAAAAGGATGAGCCAATAAGCGACCATTTCAGAAAAATTCCAACTCCAATTTGTTCATTTAAAGACAATATTCGAACAACAAATGTAATGGCAAGTGTGAATACTGCTGATAAATCGGTTTCATTTAAAGCAAAAGTACTTTTATCAGGTCAATTTTCGACATTAACAAGAGGACTTTATACCAATAATTTCAAAGACTTGTCAATAAATAAAATGTATAACAAAAAAGTTTGGGAGTTAAATGAAAATACAAAGC
>MEND01000035.1:14197-15803 GCA_001768975.1 Bacteroidetes bacterium GWA2_31_9
TAATATCAATACCGAAAATAGGCAGCTTGATTTTTACACCGATTTTGTTTGCAAAGACATGTATAATTATATAATAAAGTTCGATAAGGCTGTTCAGCTTGCAACAAGTTCGTTAAATACAGATATTAAAAACACATTTGGAAATTATATTTTCAGTTGCGAACAAATCGACCCAAACACAATTAAGCTTTCATCAGTTTTTAACGTAACGTCTTATGTGATTAAGGCTGAAGGCATTAATGATGTAAAATCAATTTATGATGCAATTGGGAAAAGTAATTCTACTGGCTTGAAGTTTAAGATTTTGTGAGGTTTATATTTACAACCTTTTTGATTACAAAATCATTAGCTGGTTTTTTTTCAGTAAAAAGAGATTTGGCTTTCTCAAATTTCTTAATTATACTAATGCTGAACAAAAATACAAACAAATTAACAAACAGTTGTTTGTAAAAAAAAAAAGATTAATCAAGTTTAATAATTGATTATTTTTTTGAAATATTAGATGACTACAGGAACAAAGACATGATAGAAAATATTTGATGTATTGAAAAATGAGATGGATGGTAGTCGATTAAGAGTTCATTCAGATATAAATACTCAGGGCAAATTGTTTGTAAAGTTCATTGCTTTAATAATATATATGAAAATGTCGAAAACAATGCAAACGACTAAACTATTTGATAAGCTTTCAATAACAGAAGTGTTATTAGAATTGAAGAAAATAAAAAAAACATACATAAACGACAAAATTGTAGTAATGAATGAAATCACTAAAAAACAACTTCATATTTTAGAAGCCTTTGGATTGAATTTAATCTAAAAAGACATGGTTATTAATTTAAAAATCCAATTTAGGTTATAAATTAAATAAATCCAAAAAAAATCAGCAGTTCAAACTTTTTTCATTATTTTTAACTTTTAAAAGAATTAATATATGAATATACAGATATTAAAACTTCAGTTTCTTGAAGATTTTATGAGAATAAGCAATGAGGATATTATAAACAAATTAAATAATTTATTAAAAAAAGAAAAATCAAAGCTGTATAAGTCTAATTTGCAACAATTAACTAATGATGAGCTATCCAAAAAAATAGAAAAATCGGAAGAAGATATAAAATCAGGAAATGTATATACACAAAGCGAAGTAGAAGAATATTTTAAAAATAAACTTCAAAAGTGATAGCAAAGGTTATTTGGACTGAACAAGCACTAAGTGATTTGGATATTATTTACGAATTTTTATCTATTAATTCAACCAAAGTATCCGAAAAAATAATTTATGATATTCTAAACAGAATAGCACAACTAGAATGTAATCCATTATCAGTACAAGTTGAACTACAATTAAAATTAAATTATACATATAGGTATATTGTAGAAGGAAATTATAAAATCATTTACAGATTCGAAAATAATATTGTTTTTATCAACACCGTATTTGATACAAGACAAAATCCCAAAAAACTAATAATAAAATAGTTTTGTATATGCAATTAATTTAGTAATGATAACTCAATGTCGTTTAGTTAAGCAAAAGTAGATAAAATATTGAAAATTAATAAAAAAAGAGTTCTTTGAAATTTTGTAATTCAAAAAAAAGGTT
>MEND01000036.1 GCA_001768975.1 Bacteroidetes bacterium GWA2_31_9
CATTTCCGCTTCCACAAAACGAAAATCCAATTTCAACTTCTTTATTTTCTACAGCTAATGAAAGCTTATGAGCAAAATCAGGATAATCAACGCTTTGTTCAGAATAAGCTCCAAAATCAATAGTTACTATCCCTTTTTCGTTTAGGTATTTTTTAATTTTTTCTTTAAACAAGTAGCCAGCATGATCGCAAGCCAAACCAACTGATTTATACATACTTTAATTTTTAATATTTTTTCAACAATTTATAATTATCTGATAGTTATTTCTTTCAAAAAACAAATTATAAAACTTCCTTGAATTTAAGCCTGTTAAGGTTTTTAATAAATTATTTAATAAAAAAGACAAATTTTAATAAAATCATTTTTTTATTCCATTTATGTATTCGCTTATCTAAAATTTATTAATATGCAAGGGTTATTTTTCATTATTATCTTCATTTAATTAACATCAAAACTGACTAAATTTTTCTAAAATTCTATTGACAATTTAATGTTATTTATACTTATCAACTCTTGTTAATAATATTACTAAAATATTGCAGTTCAAAGTAAGATATTTTTAATTTAATGTTAATATCCTATTAAACATTTTTAATTTTGACATTTTAAAGAAAATTAATAAAAACATATTTACAGAATTAACAGGCTAATAATATTATCATATATAAAATTTTAAAAAAATGATTAATAATAATAATATAAGAGAAAAAGGATTCATAGATATTAGACCAGATAAAAATATTAATTTAGTATCGGAAATCAAAAAACTAAAGATAGAGAAAAATGCTGTAATTCTTGCTCATTACTACCAGAACCCCGAAATTCAAGATATTGCCGATTTTGTTGGTGATAGCCTGAAATTGTCTCAAGAAGCTGCAAAAACCGAATCGAAAATTATAGTTTTTGCCGGAGTTCATTTTATGGCTGAAACGGCAAAGATTCTTTCGCCAAAATCGAAAGTTCTTTTGCCAGATTTGAATGCAGGTTGCTCATTGGCAGATTCTTGTCCGACCGATGAATTTATTAAATTTAAAAGTAAATATCCCGACCATATTGTAGTTTCGTATGTAAATACTACAGCCGAAATTAAAGCCGAATCGGATATTATTTGTACTTCGTCGAATGCAGTTAAAATTATAAATTCTTTAACTCCTGAGCAGAAAATTATATTTGCTCCCGATCGTAATTTAGGAAACTACATAAATAGCGTTACAGGACGAAATATGGTTATTTGGAATGGTGCATGTCATGTTCACGAAGAATTCTCATTAGAACGAATATTAGAGCTTAAAAAAGAGAATACTGATGCTAAAATAATAGCACATCCTGAATGTGAAAAACCAATTTTATTAGTTTCAGATTTTATTGGTTCAACAGAAGCTTTATTAAAATACACAATATCAGACAATAATAAAAAATATATTGTAGCAACAGAATCTGGAATTTTACATCAAATGCAAAAAGCTAATCCAAATAAAATTTTTATTCCAGCTCCACCGAAAGACAGTACTTGTGGCTGTAACGATTGCCGATTTATGAAACTTCATACAATTGAAAAAATTTATAATTGCCTAAAATACGAATTACCCGAAATTACACTCGACGAAGATTTACGATTGAGAGCAGAAAAATCGTTGATTAGAATGTTGGAATTATCGAAGTAAATTTTTGATATTTAATTTATTATAATTATATTTATAAGTAATAATTAATAAATTTTTATGAGCAATATAAAATTATTTGAAATCAAACAAATTCGTTCAGTATGGAATGAAATAGAGCAAAAATGGTATTTTGCAATAATAGATGTTATAGAAATTCTTACAGAAAGCCAAAATCCGAGAAGATATTGGAGTGACCTTAAAAGAAAACTTAGTACAGAAGGTTTTTCTCAGTTGTACGAAATTATCGTACAACTGAAAATGATTTCTACAGATGGTAAAAAATATTCTACAGATTGTGCCAACGCAAAAGGTCTATTAAGAATAATTCAATCAATACCATCACCAAAAGCAGAACCATTTAAACAATGGCTAGCTCAAGTAGGTTCAGACAGATTAGATGAAATTGAAAATCCTGAATTGGCTACACAACGCACTCGTGAACTGTATAAACTAAAAGGTTATCCAGAAGATTGGATTGAAAAACGAATGCGAAGTATTGTAATACGTGAAGAACTTACCGAAGAATGGAAAAATAGAGGTGTAAAAGAACATCTTGAATATGCAATACTTACGGCGGAAATTTCAAAAGCTACTTTTGGACTAACTCCTAAAGAATATAAACAATTAAAAGGATTGAAAAGTCAAAATCTTAGAGATCACATGACTGATTTAGAATTAATTTTTTCTATGCTTGGCGAAGCTTCTACTACAAAAGTAACAAGGGCAAAAAATGCCAAAGGATTTATAGAAAATAAAAAAGCAGCAAAAATAGGAGGAAAAATTGCAGGAAATGCACTTAAAGAGTTAGAAAAAGAAAGCGGCGAAAAAGTAATAACATCTGAAAATTATTTACCTGAATCAAAGAAAATTAGTAAATTAAATAAATAATAAGTTGTTGTGGAATTATTTAAGTAATATTTTAAGTTGATTTATTAGAAGCTCAAGCAATAACTGATACAACCTAAAAAATATAAATTAACCCAAAATATTGAATTTACAAAAAATTTATTTTAACCAACTTTCAAAATTACTGTTATTAATAACTTCAAAATGAGCATCGGAATATGAATTTTGCCACTGTGATGGAATTTTTACTTTTGATTCTTTCCATTTAAACTCATATCCAAATAATGAACCGTCACGCTCCTCAACCCAATCAATTTCCTGTTGTTCGTAAGTTCTCCAAAAGTAATTGTTTGAATATATGCGTCTGTATTCCTGAACTTTAATTCTTTCGCTTATCATGTAATTTTCCCAAAGTTGACCTATATCGTTCCGTGCATTAACAGGATTAAAATTTGCAATAATTGCATTTCTGATACCATTATCTAAAAAATACCATTTTGAATTTTTGGTTACTTCTTTTCGCATATTTCTACTAAAACCTTCAAGTTTGTGCAGAATAAATACTTTTGATAATAAATCTAAATATTTTTCTACAGTGTTTTTACTTATTGACAACTGATTACCTAACTCTTGCAATGATACTTCGCTACCAATTTGAAATGCAATTAATCGTAATAGATTGAATATTTTTTGTGAGTTTTTAATATTTTCAAATACAAGAATATCCTTTAATAAATATGAACTAATCATTTCGTTCAGGTAATCTTTTTTTTCATCTTGGTTTGGTAAGTGCATCAATTCAGGATAGTTACCATAAATAAGTCGCTCTTTGAGTTTATCAATTTTTGTGATATTATTTTCTACTTGATTATATTCATTTTCTGATAAACCATAAAGGTTAAAAGAATATTTGCGACCTGTAAGCGGCTCACCTGCTTCGTTATGTATGTCAAAAGAGGAAGAACCTGAGATAATTATTTTTAAACCATCAATCTCATCAACCATCAACTTTAACTTTTGTCCAATTTCTGGAATTTTCTGAGCTTCATCAATATAGAGTAATTTATATGAGCCAATAATTTGCCTGAAGTTTTCGGCAGTTCGAAGTGCAAGTTTATCATGCACAGTGATATCCTCGCCATTTAAAGACAAACAAGGTTCTCCTAATTTTTCAATAATTTCTTTTACAAGCATTGTTTTACCAACACGTCTGGCACCAAAAACAATTACAACTTTATTAGGTTGAATTTTTTTTAATACAATTTCCGCCAAGTCTCTGACTAAATAATCCATAATTGTGTCATTTAATTGACGCAATTTAGGATAATTTTAGATATACGGCAAATATAATTGGATCAAATTTGTTTTTGTTTGCTGAAATTTTATATCTTTCCAACTTGATATCACAATTTGTGATTTTAAGAGTTCAAATATCTAACAGGGTGAACTATTTAGAATTAATTTTTTCTATGCTTGGTGAAGCTTCTACTACAAAAGTAACAAGAGCAAAAAATGCCAAAGGATTTATTGAAAATAAAAAAGCAGCAAAAATAGGAGGAAAAATTGCAGGAAATGCACTTAAAGAACTTGAAAAAGAAAGCAGAGAAAATGTAATAACTTCCGAAAATTATTTACTTGAAACCAAAAAATTTAAAGAACTAAAAAGACGTTGATAGGATTTTGGAATTTAAGAAAAATGAAGTATAAAATTTTAATTATATTATTATTATTTTCAATTTATTGTAATGGTAAAAATGATACTACATTTAATACAGTTAAGCTTAATATTTCAAAATTATTAATAAATGAACTTAACTTATCATTTGAACATAAACATTTAAATATTGCTTATGAAATTTGTGTAGGATATGTTTATTCTGCAAAGTATATAGGTTTATTTATTGACGATTATTTAAGAAATCGTATGTTACCTATTTATTGTTTTAAAGGTTTTACTTTTAGCTTAAGTTATAAAAAATATTTTTTAAAATATAGATTGAGAAATTTATACTTTAGTTTATCTGTTTTATATAAAAAGGTATCTTTTGATAATAAATGGGTTTCAAATGTAGCTGGAACTGGCTCTGATTTAGCTATTGACATGTATGTTTCTCAAAAAAGAAAAATATATGGCATGATTTTAAAATGTGGTATTTTACTAGGTAGAAAAAAGCATAGTTTTTATGAAGCTTATGTTGGAATAGGCATTAAAAATTTGAAATCTAATACTGAATATCATTTTTATTCGGTTGGAAATCATGAATATGAAAGTGTATTTTATAATGGTTCTCCTACTTACCCTAAGTTACTTTTTGATAATGGAACCTATATTTATCCTTACATAAATTTTGGAATTAAGTATGGATTTGGTTGGTAATAATATTTTTTAAATTACAAACTCCCTAAAATTACTTCTATTAATAATATAATTTTCTGATGAATAATTTTCAGTAAATGTTTTGGAAAACTTTACTTTTCGTTTTTCATTCCATTTAAATTCGTAGGCAAATAATTTCCCATTAATTTCTTCTATGTAATCAATTTCTTGTTGTTGTAGTGTTCGCCAAAAATATCTATTTGCATTTATGTTATTGTAGTTTAAAAATTTCATTCTTTCGCTAATAAGAAAATTTTCCCATAAAATTCCAATATCTTGTCTGGCTGGTAGCGGTTGAAGTTGATTAATAACAGCATTACGAATACCATTATCGTAGAAGTAAATTTTTCGATTCGACTTAATTTCGTTTCGTAAATTTCGACTAAACGGATACAATCTAAAAATTACATAAGCTCTTTCAAGAATTGTAATATGTCTTTCAATTGTTTTAGGATCAAGCCCAACAATTTCGCCTAATTCACGTAATGAAACTTCGCTACCAACCTGATATGCAATTGCTTGTAAAAGCTTTTGAATTTCTTCTGGTTTCTTTAAATTACCATACATGAAAATATCCTTATATAAATAACTATCAGTTAATTCTTTAAGAATTCTTACAGGTTCTTTTTCATTATTTAAAACATCAGGATAAAAACCAAAAACCAATCTGTTTTCTACATCTTGTTCGGCTTTCAAATAACCAATATTATTTTGCCATTCTTCCCATGAAATTGGTGAGAGAAAAAATGTATATTTTCTGCCTGTTAATGGTTCATTTGTTTGTTGCGATAATTCAAATGCAGATGAACCGCTTAATATTAATTGAACATCAGGAAATTGATCAATAATTATTTTTGATGTAAGACCAATATCATTTATACGTTGAGCTTCATCAATAAATATAATAGTGTGTTTTCCAATAATTTGTTTTAATTGTTGTGTGTTTGGTCTATTTAAAATTTGAAAAACAGTTGGGTCATCTCCATCTAAAAAGAGAGTTTCTGAAATATATTTACTTAATATTTTTTTTATTAAAGTTGTTTTTCCTGTTTGTCTTGGACCTAATAGAATAATTGCTTTGCCTTTAAATAAATATTCTTGAATTTGAGTTTCTATTTTGCGTTCTAACATAAATTTTTTTATACAAAAATATAATAAATAAAGAATATAATCCACAATAAATATAATAAATATGGATTACAATCCTTATTTATTATAATAATTGATTTTTATAAGTCAATATGTTTTTTAAAAAATTAATTAACTTTACATTAATTTATCGACTATTTATAAATTTAAAATAAAATTATGTACCTATTTTTCGACACCGAAACCACAGGATTACCAAGAAATTGGAAAGCTCCAGTTACAGATTTAAACAATTGGCCTCGACTTGTTCAGTTAGCTTATTTGTATTATGATAATGCTGGAAATAAAATTTCAGGCGGCGATTTTATAATTAAGCCCGAAGGTTTTACTATTCCTGCCGATGCTTCACGTATTCATGGAATTTCTACCGAAAGAGCAATTGAAGAAGGTTTAAATTTAGCAACAGTTTTAGACGATTTTCATTCATTAATAAATGAAGCCGAAATACTTGTAGCACATAATATGAGCTTTGATGAAAAAATTGTAGGAGCTGAATTTTTACGACTAGGGTTAAAAAACATTATAGATTCAAAAACAAAAATTTGCACAATGCACAGCACAACAAATTTTTGTAAACTCAATGGTCCTTATGGCTATAAATGGCCCAAATTATCGGAATTACATTTTAAATTATTTAATGCAGGATTTGACGAAGCACATAATGCCGCTGTAGATATTAATGCAACTGCAAAGTGTTTTTGGGAGTTGAAAAGATTAGGAATTATTTAATAAAAACTAACTCTAATATTAGTGTTTTCACCAACACTGAAATATTAATCAAATGGCAAGATTTTTAAAATCAAAAAAAGAAGAAATAGGTTTAGCACCTGACGCTCTGCATTTTCGTGGCGAAAAAAAAAGTAATAAAGTTCTTCTTACAGTTATTGATTACGACTCCGAAAATTTGTGTGAAGTTTCTGCTGAAAATGTTGAAGAGGTTATTCATTATAAAAATTCACAAACTACTACATGGGTAAATGTTTATGGATTGCACGATGAAAAGGTAATGCAGGAAATATCTACAGGATTTGAGTTGGAGTCAATAATTCTTTCAGATGTTATGGATACTCATGCTCGTCCTAAATTACACGAATACGATAATTGTATTTATATTTCATTGAAAATGCTTCAATATAACGAAAAAATCAATTTTATTTCATCTGAAAACTTAGTAATTATAATTAAACAAGATATTATAATTTCTTTTCAGGAAAAAAAGGGTGATATTTTTGAACCATTAAGAGAAAGAATTAGAAAAAGTAAAAGAAGAATCAGAACACTTGGAACAGACTATCTTGCATTTGCTATAATTGATATAGTTTTTGATAATTATAAGTATATCATAAGCCGAATAGGTGATAAAATAGAATCTTTAGAAGAACGATTATTAAGCAAGCCAACAAAATCATTTCTTATTGATTTTGATAAATACAAAAGAGAAATAATATATTTGAATAAGTCAATAAAACCTTGTCGCGATATGACTTTGGAGTTGATGAAAATGGAATCAGAATTTTTGAATGATTATCTTGAAGTTCATCTAAAAGAACTTAATGAAAATATAACCCACTCAATTGAATCTGCCGAAAGTTATCGTGAAATTTTGATAGATCAACTTAATATTTATCACACTACAGTAAGTAGTAGTTTGAATGATATTATGAAATTTCTAACAGTTTTTTCTGTTATTTTTATTCCACTGACATTTATAGCTGGTGTTTACGGAACTAATTTCGATTATCTTCCAGAACTTCATTTTAAATATGGTTATTTTATGATGTGGGGAGTAATGATTTTTAGTGCTATATCAATGATTATATATTTTAAATGGAAAAAGTGGATGTAATAACATTTGTTAAGTTTTGAATTTGTAATATTGTAAATAAGAAAAATATAAAATGAAAACGCAATTAATATTAAAAACAAAATCCGATAATAAAGCAAATTCTGCTTATATTATTAATACAAAAAATGCTGTTAACGATTTAAATTTAAGCAAATTAGAAAAAGACTATATTAAATCTGAAATTGATAATAAACACTCAGTTATAGAAGTAAATCAGTATTCGCATAAAGTATTTATTCTGTTCAATAAAAACGAAAAAAACGATTTCGAACTGATTGAAAAATACCGAAATCTTGGAAATAAGTTTTACAAAACTTTATCGAAAAGCAAAATTGAAAAAATTACTATCGAAAATCATACAGAAAGCGAAAGCTATTTGTTGGCTGTGGCAGAAGGAATGCTCTTAACTAGCTATAAATTTGATAAATATTTAACCAAAAAATCAGAATACACATTAAGCAAAATTGAATTAATAGGAGGCAAATCATTAACATCGAAAATTAATGAATTACAAATTATTTGTGAATCATTATTTATAACACGAGACTTGGTTAACGAACCTTTATCTTTCCTTACTGCTGAGCAACTTTCAGAAGAAGCAAAAAAGTTAGGAAAAGAATGTGGATTTAAAGTCGAAGTTTTTAATAAAAAGAAAATTGAAGCACTCCGAATGGGCGGAATTTTGGCTGTAAATATGGGTTCAATTGAGCCACCAACTTTCACAATATTAGAATGGAAGCCCGAAAATGCTGTTAATAAAAAACCAATCGTTTTAGTAGGTAAAGGGCTTGTTTTCGATACAGGCGGTTTAAGTCTTAAACCAACAGGCGATAGCATGGATTATATGAAATGCGATATGAGTGGAGGTGCAGCAGTAATTGGTACTTTTTATAATATTTCAAAATTAAAACTTCCGGTTTATTGCATTGGTTTAATTCCAGCAACTGAAAATCGTCCCGATGGAAATGCTGTAACGCCGGGCGATATTATTAAAATTTACGATGGAACAACTGTTGAAGTGTTAAATACCGATGCCGAAGGACGCTTAATACTTGCCGATGCTCTTGCTTATGCAAAAAAATACGATCCTGAATTGGTTTTCGATATTGCAACCCTTACAGGTTCGGCAGCAGTGGCAATCGGACATCATGGAATTGTAACTATGGGAAATGCAAACCGAAAATACTTCGATAAAATCAAAAAAAGTGGAAATAATGTTTTTGAACGAATTGCCGAATTTCCTTTTTGGAGCGAATATTCCGAAGATATTAAATCAGATATTGCCGACTTAAAAAATATAGGTGGAAAATATGCAGGAGCAATTACTGCCGGAAAATTTCTTGAACATTTCACATCATATCCTTGGTTACACTTTGATATTGCAGCCCCAGCATTTTTAAAAGCTGACGACAGCTACCGACTAAAAGGCGGAACAGGAGTAGGAGTAAGGTTATTTACCGATTTTTTGAAGAATTATTCAATCTAAAATAATAGATTAAATCCTGTTTTGCTTTTATTAAATTTTTCTAATTCAGTTTCATAAAACTTAATTTGCTGACTACAAATAAAATTTCGAAAGATTTCAGGATTTTCCTTTTCTTCTGTTTCATTTAAAGCATCAATATATTCTGCTCTATCTTCGGTAAATATCTTTATTAATGGCTCATTATGATACATTTGTATATAATTCATCAATAATCTTGAAGTACGACCATTGCCATCACCAAAAGGATGAATATTAACAAAATTATAATGAATATCTGCCGATAATTTAATTATATCTTCATTTTTTACTTTGTCAATCTTTTCATTAACAGTATCAATTAAATTCTGCAACAATCCATGAATTTTAGAAAAATCGGGAAAATATTTTTTATCAACATAAACTTGAGCTAATCTTAAATCACCCTTTGAGGTATCAAAATTACCTGAAATTGTACTTGTAAAACTACCAGTTGATTTCATAACTAAAGCATTTATTTCTTTAAAAAAATCAATTGATAATTTTCTTTTATTATTAGCATTATCACGAATTTTTAAAAAAGTATTATAATGGTCTTTTACCATTAAATGGTCGCTTAATGGTTTACCCTGAGCAGTTATATCATTTTCTATTAAAATTTTAGTATCAGTTTCGGATAAAGAACATCCTTCAATTTTTGAAGAATTATAAACTATAGAAATCATACAAAATTTCTCATAATCAATAGAATCCATAATCTTTTTCTCAAGATATTGCTTTCTTAATATTTTAAGCCTATTCCACATAGATTATTTTTTTATAAAGGTAGTTAAAAAATTAAAATACTTAGTACAGGCTTTGGAGTAAGATTATTTACCGATTTTTTGAAGAATTTCTGAATTTATAATCCATTGCATATTTCGGTATTATTCAAACAGCTGTAATGTTTTTCAAACTTAGTTGTCTTATAACAAGATTTGAATATCACTAACTGCCTCATCATGAAGTATTATTTCAAAACTCTTCATTTTTTATACTGTAAAAAAATATTTGATATCATCCAATTTTTTAATATTATTTGGCTGTGTGCTTTTAAATTCTTGATTTAATAAATAAGTCGAACTACATTAACCAAGTATTTGCAAAAGTTAGTCGAACTTGGAGTTTTGTCTGTAATTGAAGATGGCAGAGAGGTTTTTTATCTGAATAATGATTTAGTTAGAATATTGCAATCATAAATTAATTGTATCTTCACTAAAATAAAATCACGAATAAATTATAAGTCAAAAGAGATTTTATTAAATTGACAAAAAAATTATATTTGCATTATGGGAAAAGATGCAAGAAATTATTCTGAATTGACAAAAAAAAGACTGTATATGCTTTCAGGCAACAAGTGTGCATTTCCCGAATGTCCTGTAGTTTTTACAAATCCTAAAAATAATACTAATTTCTCAAATATTTGCCACATTGAAGATGCAGAAGAAGGTGGTCGCTATAATCCTAATATGACTGATAAACAAAGAGCAAGTTTTGACAATCTTATTTTACTTTGTGCTAATCATCATATTGAAACTAATGACAAAGAGAAATATACTGTTCCCATTTTACAAAAAATGAAACGAGAACACGAAAGCAATTACTTAAATCAAAAAATTAAAAGTAACCCTTCAATGTTGAAAAACACAATTAATGCTATTGCTAACATTAATTTAGATGAAATTCAAGAATCAGTAAGTCTTGAGGTTATAGATCCGAGTGAAAAAATTAAATATAATTCAATTAAAAGAAATATTGCATTAATACAGGAGTATAAAGTTTATCACAAAAAAATAAACTCTTTATATGATGAATTGGAATTACAGGGTTCCATAAAAAAAGAAAAATTACTAAACAACATTAAACAAATCTATATCAAAATCAAAGGAAACTATGTTTTAGACTCAGAAAATTCGATTGAAATAATAAAACAAAACTCTGATAATATTATAGATGATATTTATGATGAATTATATACAAAAATGGAAAAGTCCAATGCTTATGATGAGGACATAGTTTTAGGTATTCGATTGATTATGGTTGATGCGTTTATGCGATGTAAAATATTAGAAGAACCACCGAAATGATAATAAGTAAAGATATAAATCCGGAAAGAGATTTTTATTATCTCGGGGCTAAAGTTATTGAAATAATCTCTAACACAGAAGATAATAAAATTGATTTTTTTGATGTATTTGAAAAATTAAATACTTCTGAAAAGGTTTCTATCAACTTATATACACTAACTTTGGATTGGTTGTATTTATTAGGAGCAATTAATAAATCTAAAAAAGGAAATATAGTAAAATGTTTTTAAAAAGTTTAACCATTCATAACGATAATAATCCTATCAGAGAGATTTTTTTTCATAAAGGAATAAACCTAATTGTGGATGAAACGAAATCAGAAAACAAAATTGATTCGGGAAATAGTGTTGGAAAAACTACCGTTTTAAGATTGATAGATTTTTGTTTGGATGGCAAAGGCGAAAATATTATTAAAGACCCTGAATTTAAGGATTCAAATAAAAAAGTTGAATTGTTTTTAAAACAAAACAATATCATTATTACCCTTGCTCTTATTGAAAATATTGATGATGAAAATTCCGAAAAAATTATAATTCAAAGGAATTTCTTATCTCATAAAAAAAAGATTCAAACAATAAATGGAGTTTCTTATGGTAAAGAAGAATTTTCTTCAAAACTAAAAGAACTTATTTTCAAAACAAAAGTAGAACAACCAACATTTAAACAATTAAAATCTAAAAATATTAGGGATGAGAAGAACAAATTAGATAATACCATTAGGGTTTTGCCTCAAAATGTAATTACTGATGTAACTTATGAAGCATTGCATTTGTTTTGGTTTGGGATTGATGTTGATTCTTCAAAAGATAAATTAGTAAGAGATAAAAATCTTGAAGAAAAACTGCAAACGAGATTAAGAAAAGAAAGTAACTTGTCTCAAATTAATCAATCGTTAATAATTATTAATAAAGAAATAGAAGAACTTACAAAAAAGAAAAATTCATTTAATTTGAATGAAAAATACGAAAGTGATTTAGAAAAACTTAATATATCAAAATTTGAAATAAATAAATTATCAAGCAAACTTTCTCGTTTAGAATTAAGAAAAGAGCTAATTAATGAAAGCAAATTAGATTTAGAAAAAGATATTGCAAATATTGATACTGCTCAAATAAAAAGAATGTATGAAAAGGCAAAATCATATATTCCTAATATTCAAAAAACGTTTGAAGATACTTTGGTTTTTCATAATGAAATGATTCATCAAAAAATTCAATTTATCACAGAAGAATTACCGCAATTAGAAAAGGATATTAATGATGGGAAACGGTCATTAACTTCTCTTCTTATTCAAGAAAAAAAACTTTCAGAATCTTTGAATAAATCTGGAGCAATTGAGGATTTGCAAATAATCATAAATGATTTGAATTCTTTTTACGAAAAAAAGGGAACCTACGAAGAACAAAAAAGGCTTTGGGAAAAGACAAATGAAAATTTAAAAGCTATAAATGAGAAATTAGATGCAATAAATAATGCAACATTTTCTAAAGATGAATTAATCCAAAAAAGGATTGAAGAATTTAATGTGTACTTTACAGATATTTCAAGCAGACTTGATGGAATTCATTCCTTATTAAGTGCTGACAATTCTAATGGAGTTTATAAGTTTAAAATTGGAAATATTGAAGGCAATCCAGGTACTGGTAGCAAAAAAAGTCAAATGGCTTCTTTTGATTTAGCATATATAAAATTTGCTGACGCATTAGATATTCCTTGTCTGCATTTTGTATTGCAAGACCAAATTGAAAATGTACATTCCAACCAAATCACTAACCTTCTTACAGAAATTGTAAACGAAGTTAATTGTCAATATGTATTACCAGTTTTAAGTGATAAACTGCCAACTGATATTAATATTAGCCAATTTGAGATATTATCATTATCTCAGAACAATAAATTATTTAAATTATAATGCTTAAACTATTTTATCATTAAACTGAGCTTCGTTAATTAATGTTGTTCCCATTAAAAGTGTTTCCTTAACTTAAACATTTTTTAACACCCCCCAACTCACCAATATAAAATTTTATCCATATATTTGTATTCTTTTAAAAGTAAAAATGCTTAAAGCAATTACAAATATTATCCATTCATTACTGATTCTTGTTTCATCTACAGGCATTGCTATTAGTAAGCATTATTGCAAAAACGAAGTTAAGTCTGTTTCTATATATTTAACTGCCAAAGCTTGTTGTAAATCTCCATGCAAATGTTGTCATAACGAAATAGTTACAATTAAAAAAACCATTGAAGATTATTCTTTTAGTACAAATTCTTTCAATTTTGATAATTATAGTATTGACTTTATAAATGTTTGGCAAAATCTTGAATCAATTCTATTGCCTGCAACATTTAATTCAGTTGTTAATATTATCTCACCCCACAATTTGCTTGTAAGCACTTACAAGTTTATTTGCGTTTTCAGATTATAAGATTTTTAAATTAACCGAAAGACCTGTTCCGATTTATCGGAAGAAACTATGCAACAAAGTTTCTTAGCGTCTTAGCGACTTAGCGGTGAATATTCAATAATCTCAAAATCAAAAATAATGTTTAATCGAATTGTAAAATTTTTCTTAGAAAATCGGCTTTTATCAGTTTTAATACTGTGTTCGCTGATATTTTGGGGAGTAATTCATGCACCATTCAATTGGCAACATTCGGCAATTCCGTCCGACCCTGTTCCTGTTGATGCAATTCCCGATATTGGCGATAATCAGCAAATTGTTGCTACCGAATGGATGGGACGTTCGCCAAAAGACATAGAAGACCAAATTTCATATCCATTAACAACCTCATTACTTGGGATTTCGGGAGTTAGAACAATCCGCAGTACTTCAATGTTTGGAATGTCGTTCGTTTATATAATTTTCAACGACGATGTCGATTTTTACTGGAGCAGAACACGAATTTTAGAAAAGTTAAATTCACTTCCGCAAGGGACATTGCCACAGGGTGTTCAGCCAACACTCGGACCAGATGCAACAGCTTTAGGTCAAATTTTTTGGTACACACTCGAAG
>MEND01000037.1:0-5358 GCA_001768975.1 Bacteroidetes bacterium GWA2_31_9
AATTAGTGGTATTCAAGCAGCTCTTGACCTTGCAACTACTGGTTACAAAGTTTACTTAGTTGACAAAGCACCAACTATTGGTGGCAAAATGGCTCAACTTGATAAAACCTTTCCTACAAATGACTGCTCAATGTGCATTGAATCTCCTAAATTTATTGAATGCGACAGAAATCCAAATATTGAAATACTTACATACACCGAAGTTGTAAATGTTGAAGGAGAGGCTGGTGACTTTACTGTAACATTAAATAAGAAACCGAGATATATCATTGAAGAAAAATGTACTGGCTGTACAGTTTGTGCGGAGTATTGCCCTATTAAAATTCCAGATCCTTTTAATCAAAATTTAGGCGATAATAAAGCCGTACATATCTATTTTTCTCAAGCAGTTCCTCTTGTTCCATATATTGATGATGCATGTTCTTATCTTAAAGACGGTAAATGTCAAATTTGTGTTGGTGTATGTAAAACTAATGCTATTGACTTGCACCAGAAAGCAGAAAAACGTGTTATAAAAGTTGGTGCTATTGTATTATCTCCGGGCTACGATGTTTTTCATCCCGAAGTTCGTGGCGATTATGGTTATGGAAAATTCAAAAACGTAGTTACAAGTCTTGATTTTGAACGTTTACTTTGTGCAACCGGACCTCATATTGGCGAAATTCTACGACCATCAGACCATAAACATCCTCATAAAATAGCATGGATACATTGCGTTGGTTCAAGACAAACTAACGAAGGTGGAAATAGCTATTGTTCATCGGTCTGCTGTACTTATATTCAGAAACAGGTAATTCTTGCAAAAGACCACGATAACGATTTGGAAGCTATGATTTTTCATAACGATATTCGTTCTTATGGAAAAGATTTTGAACGTTTTTATCAACGAGCCGAAAATCTTCCGGGAGTTAAATTTATAAGAAGTTATGTATCAGTAGGGCGAGAAATTCCTGAAACAAATAATGTAACAATCCGATATTCAACACCAGATGATGGAGTTAAAGAAGAAGAATTTGATATGGTAGTATTAGGAGTTGGATTAATTCCACCTGCAAATGTTGACAGCCTTTCAAAAATTTTCGGGATAGAACTTAATAATCATCATTTTTGCAAAACCGAACAAACATCGCCAATAAAAACATCTAAAGAAGGAATATTTATTAGCGGAGCATTTGCCGGACCACTTGATATACCTGAATCTGTTTTAGGAGCAAGTGGAGCAAGTGCACTTGTTGGTGAGCTTTTATACAAAAGAAAAGGAAAACTATCAAAAGAAAGAATTTATCCCGAAGAAAGAGATGTTTCTGAAGAAGAACTAAGAGTTGGGGTTTTTGCTTGCCATTGCGGTGCAAATATTGGTAGAGTAGTTGATATTCCAGGGTTGGTTGATTATTCAAAAGGTTTAGAAAATGTTGTTCATGCCGAAGAAGGTCTTTTTATTTGTTCTACCGACGCTGCTCAGCAAATTTCAAATACCATTAGAGATAAAAAACTCAATCGTGTTATTGTGGCGGCTTGTACACCAAAAACTCACGAGCCTCTTTTTAGAGATACACTCCGAGAAGCTGGACTTAACCAGTACTTTTTCGATTTTGCAAATATCAGAGAACATTGTTCGTGGGTTCATTCTAAACAAAAAGAAGAAGCTTCACAAAAGGCAAAAGATATAGTTCGTATGTCGGTTGCTAGAGTGGAACATTTAGAGCCTTTGCAGGAATTTGATTTACCTGTAAATAAAACTTGCCTTATAGTTGGTGGCGGACTTGCCGGAATGACTAGCGCATTAAGTATTGCCAATCAAGGATTTGCAGTACATTTAATCGAAAAAGAAACAAGTTTAGGCGGAATGGCATTAAGAATTCCTACTACATTAGAAGGACTTGATGTTCGAGAATATTTGAAAGATTTGATAAGTAAAGTTTATAAAAATCCATTAATATATGTTTCACATAGTGCAACCATAACTGATGTTTCGGGTTATGTTGGGAATTTTGTAACTACTGTTAAATCCGAAGGAAGAACAAAAGTAATTAAACATGGTGCAGCAATTCTTGCAACAGGAGCAGTTGAGTATAAACCTACAGAATATCATTATGGAACAACCAACAAAATTATGACTTCAGTTGAGTTGGGAGAAAAATTAGCAGTTGGAGATGAAAATTTCAAAAATGCCAAAACTCTTGTAATGATTCAATGTGTTGGATGTCGTAATGAAGACAGAAACTATTGTAGCCGTGTTTGTTGCACACATTCAATTAAGAATGCTTTAAAACTGCGAAAAGTAAATCCATTGCTTGATATTTTTATTCTTTTCAGAGATATTAGAACTTACGGATACAGCGAAGATTATTACCGCGAAGCATCTAATCAGGATGTAAAATTTATTCGATACGAGCCATCTAAAAAGCCAATAGTTGAATCAATAAATAATGGTGAATCTGTACGGGTTTCGGTTTATGATCCAATTTTGGGAAGAGATTTACAAATTGATGCCGATATACTTTCATTGGCTGCCGCAGTTGTTTCATCAGAAGGAAGTTACGAAGCGTCTCGATTATTCAAAGTAGCACTGAATCAGGATGGATTTTTTCAGGAAGCACACATGAAATTAAGACCGGTTGATTTTTCAGCAGAAGGCGTTTATTTATGTGGAACAGCACATTATCCTAAACATATTTCAGAAGCAATAAGTCAGGCTTATGGAGCAGCCGGAAGAGTAGTTGCATTACTTTCTCAGGAAACTGTTACAGCCTCGGGTTCGGTTTGCGAAGTTGACAATAATTCATGTGTCTCCTGTGGTGCTTGTATTGCAGTTTGTACTTATGGTGCAATAGCATTCAGCGAAACAAACAAAGCTACTGTAAATTCAGTTCTTTGCAAAGGCGATGGACTATGCAATGTAGTATGTCCAACATCTGCAATTTCATTAAAACATTATACCGATGAAGAGTTATTGAGCCAGATTGATGCGGCGATAGACAAGAGATAAGCAATAAATTCCATGCCTCAAGCCTCAAATTCCAAGAAAGGTAAAAGAAAAAAGAAATGACAAAAAATAAATCAATAATTATTCAAGGAAGTGAAATTGCTATCATCTCTCAAAAAGATGAGGATTATATCTCACTAACTGATATGGCAAAAAGCCAGATGCAGGAAGCGATTATTATTAAGTGGCTAAGTTTGAAAAGCACTATTGAATATCTTGGCGAATGGGAAAGTCTGTATAATCCAAATTTTAATTATACCGAATTCGGTACAATTAAAAATTCTTCTGGCAGTAACAATTTTGTTTTATCTGTAAAACAATGGATTGAACACACCAGTGCAATTGGTATTTCTGCAAAAGCAGGTAGATATGGTGGTACTTATGCACATAAGGATTTGGCATTTCATTTTGGTATGTGGATAAGCCCAAAATTTCAACTCCTCTTAGTTAAAGAATATCAACGACTTAAAACAGATGAAAATTTACGATTAAAACTTGAATGGAGTTTGCAACGTACTTTGGCAAAAGTTAATTATCATATTCACACTGACGCTATTAAAGAAAAACTTATTCCTAAAGAACTCACAAAAACACAAATTAACTTTGTATATGCTAATGAAGCTGACTTATTAAATGTTGCATTATTCGGAATTACTGCTAAACAATGGCGTGATACTAATCCACGTTCAGATGGCAATATACGTGACGATGCAAGCATTGAGCAATTAGTTGTTTTGTCAAACTTGGAAAGTATAAATGCTGTTTTGATTCATAACGGATTGAAGCAAAATGAACGATTGAAACAGTTGAATAATATAGCGATTACTCAAATGAAATCGTTAATTGCTAATAAAAATATACAATCATTGAAATAATTTTTTTTAATTTAGAAAAGAAAAATGAGTATCGAACACAACTTTCAACCAAAAATAATAGGCATAATCTGCAACTGGTGTTGTTACGGAGGAGCCGACCTGTGTGGTGTTTCACGTTTTCAATACCCTCCACATATTAGACTGATAAGAGTTATGTGTTCAGCACGTGTCGATATGTTTCACATTCACAGAGCATTATCAAACGGACAAGATGGTGTATTTATTGGAGGTTGCCATCTTTGCGATTGCCACTACGTTACAAATGGTAATTTTAATGCTTACAGCATGGTTCAAGTTTTTAAAAAATTACTGAAACATGTTGGAATTTATCCCGAACGATTAAGAATTGAGTGGGTATCGGCAGGAGAAGGTATTCGTTTTGCAAATTTTATGAACGAATATAGTGCTGAACTTATAAAATTAGGACCAATTGGAAAAGCCGAAGGTATTGATGAAAAAACATTAGCGTTTAAATTAGAAGCTATTAAACAAATTATTCCTTACATTAAGCTTGTTTTAACTCAAAGATTAAGTGTTTCCGAAAGAACCGAAGAAGCCTATCATAAATTTTTCCATAGTGAGGAATTTGAAAGATTATTTCAGGAATCAATTGTCGAAAGATTAGCAATCAGCCAAATTATGCTATTATTGAAAGAAAAGCCACATTCTAGTAGGGAGATTTCTGATGTTTTAGAAATCAATTCTTCTGAAGTTTCTAAGTACATGAATAGTTCTTCAAAACAAGGATTAGTTAGATACAATGTAAGCAGTAAAAGTTATGCACTTTCAGGAAGTTAGAAGAAATTAATTGAAATAAATGGAATAAGATAAAAAAAAACTTTGTGTCTTTGTGTCTTTGTGGCAAAGGAAAAGTTATGGAATTTTAAAAAAATATGGATAACGAAAGAATAGATCAAATAATTGATAAACACAATGGAGAAGCGAGCTCGCTCATTCAGGTAATGCTTGAAATACAGAGTGAAAATCATTGGCTTCCAAAAGAAATTTTAGAAAGAATTTCAGAAAAATTAAACGTACCAATTACTAGGATAATGCACATTGCAAGTTTCTACAAGGCATTTAGCTTAGTTCCAAAAGGACGTAACGAAGTTCATATTTGCATGGGTACTGCTTGCCACGTAAGAGGTGCGAAACGAGTACTTGAAAGCGTTGAGGAACTTACAGGAATAAAACCTGGCGAATCAGATGCAGATTTGAAATTCAGCCTTGAAACAGTAAATTGTTTAGGTTGTTGTGCATTAGGACCTGTGGTAGAAATAAATGGAAAAACTCACGGTAAAGTAACACCTGCAGAGACTGCCAATGTTTTAAAAAATTACGATTAATTGTTAAATTGATAAATTGTTTGAGGTTTGAAGTTTCATGTTTGAAGTTGCTACGCAGTTTACCCCGTTTTATAATCTATCATGGTTAAATTGTTTTTTTCTATGTGATTCATTCTATGTGCCTATGTGTCTATGTGGTAAAATTGTTAAA
>MEND01000037.1:5372-18504 GCA_001768975.1 Bacteroidetes bacterium GWA2_31_9
TGCTCTGTGCGAAAATACTAAAATATAAAATCTTAAATCTTACTTATTACATACTTGAGAATGATTATGACGAAAATAAATTCACCAATAGAATTAGATAAATTCAGAAAGGAAATCTTATCGAAAAGAGATTCCAAAAAACAATGTATTACTCTCTGTACTGGTTCGGCATGTAATGCATCAGGAAGCGAAGAAGTTGGCAAAAGCATTGAAGACGAAATCAAAAAACAGGGTTTAAGTGATAAAGTAGAAATCAGAAAAACCGGATGTCATGGATTTTGCGAAAGAGGTCCAATAATAGTTAATCATCCTGATGAAACTACTTATTTGCAAATTGAATCAAAAGATGTTCCTGAAATAATTTCTCAAACAATAAAAGAGAAAAAAATTATTGACCGTTTACTTTACATCAATCCTGAAACTAATAATAAAATTGTTCATGAATCTGAAATCCCATTTTACAAATATCAAGAAAGACTTGTTTTTGGTTCAAATGGAAGTATCGACCCAAAAAGTATTGACGATTATTTGGCAATTGGTGGTTATTCTGCCATTTCTAAAATGTTCTCAGGAATGACTCCTATTGAGGTTTTGGAAGAAGTAAAAAAATCTAAACTTCGAGGCAGAGGAGGCGGAGGTTTCCCTACAGGAATTAAATGGGAAGGTTCACGCAATGCTCCTGAAAAAACAAAATATGTTATTGTAAATGCCGATGAAGGCGACCCTGGTGCATACATGGATAGAGCATTGCTTGAAGGCAACCCACATTCTGTACTTGAAGGATTAATTATTGGAGCTTATGCAATTGGTGCAAATGAAGGCTATATATATGTCCGTCAAGAATATCCACTTGCAGTTGAAAACATAAATATTGCTATAAAAATGGCAGAAGAATATGGATTTCTTGGGGAAAACATTTTAGGTTCAGGATTTAATTTTAAGGTTTTTGTTCATCAGGGTGCAGGTGCTTTTGTTTGCGGAGAGTCAAGTGCACTTATGACAGCTCTTGAAGGACGAGTTGGAGAACCTCGACCAAAATATATTCGTTCAAATGTAAAAGGACTTTGGGAAAGACCTAGCGTTTTAAATAATGTTGAAACATGGGCAAACGTTCCATTAATTATAAATAAAGGAGCCGATTGGTTTTCGCAGATTGGAACCGAAACTAGCAAAGGCACAAAGATATTTTCGCTTGTTGGAAAAATTACTAATACAGGCTTAGTTGAAGTTCCAATGGGAATGACACTCAGAGATATAATATTTAAAATTGGCGGAGGAATTCCAAAAGGCAAGAAATTCAAAGCTGTTCAAACCGGAGGTCCATCGGGCGGATGTATTCCAGAAAACATGTTGGATTTAAAAGTTGGTTTCGACGAACTTAGCAAAGCCGGCTCAATGATGGGTTCAGGCGGTATGATTGTAATGGACGAAGACAATTGCATGGTTGATGTTGCCAGATACTTCATTAATTTTTTAACTGACGAATCATGTGGAAAATGCGTTCCATGCCGTGAAGGACAACGACAAATGCTTAAAATTCTGACAGATATTACTGAAGGTAAAGGTAAAGTTGGAGATATTGAACTTTTAGAGGAATTATCTGAAGTTCTTGCCGATGCTTCACTTTGTGCTTTGGGACAAACTGCACCAAATCCATTTTTAAGTACATTAAAGTATTTTAGAGACGAATACGAAGCTCACATTGTAGAAAAGCGATGCCCTTCACTATCTTGCAAAGAATTGATATCGTATTACATTGACCCTGAAAAATGTACTGCATGCAGACTTTGTTTTAAAAAGTGCCCATCGGAAGCAATAAATGGAGATAAAAACATTATCCATATTATTAATCAAGATAAATGTACAAAATGCGATACATGTTTTGAAGTTTGCCCTCAAAAATTTGGAGCTGTTAAAAAACTTTCTGGAGTAGCTGTTCCCTCTCCTATTGATGAAGACAAAAGATTAATAGTAAGAAATAATTAAAAGACCAAAATAAAAGACCCAAATGCCAAATTCCAAGCCCCAAATTCCAAGAAAGGGACATGCAAGTTTTTGGGGCTTGAAACTTGGAACTTGAAACTTGAAATTTTTAAAGAAATGAGCGAAATAAAATTACAAATAGACGGAAAAGAAGTAACAGCCACCGAAGGAATGACCATTTTGGAAGTTGCACAAAAATCAGGAATATCAATTCCAACACTTTGCCATCACGAAAAACTTGAACCATTTGGAGGCTGTAGATTATGTACAGTTGAAGCTGAAACAAACGGAAAAACTAAACTTGTTGTTTCGTGTGTTTATCCTGCTGAAAATAATTTGGTTGTTCGTACAAGAACAGAGAAAATTGATAGAATTCGTAAAATGATTCTCGAATTACAACTTGCTCATGCACCAGATTCAAGAATTTTAAAGGAATATGCAAAAGAATATGGAGCAAACCCTAATCGTTTTGAAAAAGAAGCTTCATTTTGCATTCATTGCGGACTATGTGTTAGATACTGTAATGAAGTTAAAAAACTTGATGCTGTTGGATTTGTCGATAGAGGTATAAAAAAGGAAATTTGTTTTATACCAGAAATAGCTGCAAAAGAGTGCCGTGCTTGTATGGAATGTTTTCCGCTTTGCCCAACTTCATATTTACAAGCTACTTTTGTATATACTGAGGCATTGGCTTTTCCACAGGATTCTTTGTAAAATAAAACTTTCCCCATAGCAACAAAGCTACAAGGTAATTTAAGACATTTATTGAAACATGCTATTTCCTGTACTTTTCGTCATCTTGATGCAAAATAGTCAAGTAGTTATAATATCTTTCTTCGCTTATTATACCATTTTCAACTGCATTTTTAACAGCACATTTTGGCTCATTTACGTGAATGCAATTATTGTATTGACAACTTGCAGCAACTCTAAATATTTCAGGAAAATAATGATATAAATCGTATTTGTCGAAATCAATTAATCCAAAACCTTTAATGCCCGGTGTGTCAATTATATAGCCACCCGATGTCAGCTCAAACATTTCAGCAAATGTGGTTGTATGTTTTCCTTTGTTATGAGATTTTGAAACGATACCAGTTTTTTGCGTAATAATTGGGTCAATTTTGTTTATTAAAGATGATTTTCCAACACCCGAATTACCTGAAATTAAAGTGGTTTTATTGATAAGTTCTGATTTTAAACTTTCAATATTTATATTTTCAAGTACCGATATTTCTATACATTTATATCCAATCGAAGAATACATTTTATTAAGGTCATTTAATCGCTCTTTAATAACATCATTATAAATATCAATCTTGTTAAAAATAATTGTTGTTGGAATTCTGTAAGCTTCGGCAGTAATCAGAAATCTATCAATAAACATTGTTGTTGTTTCTGGCATTTTAAGAGTTACAATCAGAAAAACCTGATCGATATTGGCAGCAATAACCTGACTTTCTTTTGAAAGATTTGAAGCTTTTCGAATAATATAATTTCTACGTTCCGATATTTCGGTAATTACTCCAGTATTATTGTCTTCATAATCAAATGATACATTATCGCCTACTGCTACAGGGCTTGTTGTTCTTATATTTGCAGTTCTGAACTTACCCTTTATCTTACAGTTAGTTATATGACCAGATTCGTCCCTGACATCAAACCAGCTTCCTGTTGATTTTACTACAATTCCTGTTTTCAAAATATTTGAATAATTTAAATGCTAATAAAAGAAATTAAAGTTAATAATTAATACATCTAAACGAAACATTCACGACCAAAAATTTTGACATATAAAATAAGTAAGTTCTCAATAATTGGTGAAAAAATCTGTAGCTTTTCAAATAGAGATTGCTTGTGCCTTACAATGACGTAAATAGCGGTCGTCATTGTAAGGTCAGAACTCCTTACCCATACAAGCAAAATCAATAAAGACAGAACATTAGTTCGCAAAAAAAAAAAACGGATATTTTTGTTTTTTTCATCAGACCTCACTAAAAAGGTGTTTTAATTTGATTTTTAATCGCAAACACAATTGAAACAAGCCATTTTAGAACGTGAAAAATTAGCAGACATTTTTTTTAAGAACTGCGAAGCATGATGCCAATTCCTTATTGTGAGCTGTTTGAGCGAATTCGTTTACGAATCAGCGAAGCTAACCCGTAGGCGGAGTGAGTTCTCACAAACAAAGAGTTTTTGTTACTTTTTTCGATAAAAAAGTAAAAGAATTCGCTTTTCAAAAAAAGTTTCTTTAATAATGGATATTTGTCGTACACCCATCTAACAGCAACTATTGAGAACTTACCAAAATAATGATTATAGAAGAATTACACAACTTGTTACGAATTTACTTCGAGAAATTAACACAGCCTATTCCAATTTTATCGAAAAGCATTAAATAATCAAAGATTATTTTTTGGAAAAAATCTGCATAACACAAAAAATGTTTTCTAACAGATAAATAAAATAATATATTCTTGTATTATAATATTTTATTATATAGTTTTGTTGCAACCTTTGTGTAATATACATGTTGCAAATAAATAACTACAGAAACGCTGAAACCCTTGCTAGAGTATATATATATATATTGTAGTAATTTATTTCAAACATGTTTTTTTTCCAAAATCTTCCTAAATAAATCTTTTAAATCACTTAATATTATATTGTTATGAAGCAAATTAAATTTTTTATTGCATTAGTTGCAATATCATTGTCTTGTACAATAATGAAAGCACAAGTTAAAATCATAGATTTGTCGGTAATACCAGCGGTTTATGTAACTCCACAGTCGGCAGATAGCACCGACATAGTTATTAGTTTCAAGGCACAACATCCCGAAAATATCACAACTGTAAAGCTACTACTAGGCTCACAAAGTAATAATAGCAGTATTGCAAATTACGACTTAGTAGTACAACATACATCAGGTACACATAGCATAGAGATTGAAGGAAAAAGTTTTACAATTAATGGCTATCAGGCAAACTTCACACTGCCTCTTACTACAGCACAATACAACAGTTTTTCGCTACTTACACTCTACGTAGTTTCGAGCGATGGAACTGAAAGCGAACACTTACTATTTAACAAATAATGAAGAAATGAAGAAATGAAAGAATGAAGGAATGAAAGAATGAAGAAGTGATTAACGATTAAAATGTTAGCAACCTCAAACTTCAAACCTCAAACTTTTAACAATTAACATCAAACCTCAAACTTAAAACTTAAAACCTCTTTTTATATGAAAACATTATCAATTTTAGTATTTTTGCTTATTACAGCAATTAGTATTAACTCACAAACAGTGATTACAGTTACAAAAACCACAGATTACGACCCATTTCTATATTTTGCAAATCCCGACGATCCTACAATTGTGGGAACTTTGCAATGGGCAATTCGTAAAGCAAACGAATCTGTTACACCATCTGTAATTGAATTTGCCATAGCTGGAAGCGGACAGCAGGTTATTTATTTGAATTATGAACTACCCACAATTATAAAATCAAATATAACTATTGATGCCACTACACAGCCTGGCTATATATGGGGTGAACCATCAATTTTAATTGATGGTAACAATAATTTTTTACACGGAATACGGTTAGAAAGCGTTAATCAAATAAAAATTACCGGAATAAAATTTAGTAATTTTAAATTTTCAGCAATAAATTGTTACAATTCTTCATATTGCAGTATTATTAATAATGTAATAAACAATATTGGAGGATACAATTTGAAATTCACCTCTGCGGGGTTATTATTTACATCTGCATCGCACAATACCGTAAAAGGCAACATTATAGGTACAGACATTAATAATAATTCAAACTTAACAATTCTTGGTTATGGAATTGTTGTATCGTCGAGTGGAACAATACCTAGCGAATACAATACTATTGGAGGAGTAGCATCGAACGAAAATAATATAATAGCCTATTGTGGATTTGGCGGTATAAATATTTATAATGCAATAACTAAATACATTACAATTTCGGGTAATCGCATTTTTAACAATCCAGTCGCAATTCTTTTATCAAACGGAGCAAACAACGATAAACAAGCCCCTGTAATCACTTCCTACTCAGACAATACAATTACAGGCACATCGCAACCAAACGACATTATCGAAATTTTCGGAAGCACTGGGAATGAAAACGCAAATGAGTTTTTGGGAAGTGCAACTGCTGATGCTAGTGGAAATTGGACTACAACAGTTGCAAGTAATAGTTGGGCGTATGCGGTGGCTACTGCAACTGATGGGAGTGAAAATACTAGTAAACTTTGCAATGCATTTTTAAATTATCATCCATTAACTGTAAATTACAACATTATCGGTTCAATAGATGAAAATATTTGCTCAATTTCTTTATCTGTTCATGGAGGTCAACCTCCTTATGATTATAGTTGGAATACAGGCGATAATACTGATGCTTTAACTGATGTTCCAATTGGAGATTATATCGCTACAGTAAATGATGCTACTGGAGAAAGCCAGCAAACAGAAATTACAGAACAGGAAATAATAACAGTATTAAGAACTGTTGGGCTTACTCAAATGAAATTGTTTCCTTTACCTCAAAATAGTTATATTGATTTTAACGACGTAACTTCAGCACAAATTATTAACCTACCGTATTATGGCTGGAACCCTATTCACAATGAGTCAGATTTAAATAATAGTGCTATGAATGAACATTATTTAGGTCAACACCCAAAATATGCACAAACAATAGTTAATGATAAAGAAGGCAATTTATTATTTTTTATTGTTGATAATAACATTTATAATAAAGATGGAAATGGATTTTATAATTCTTCTACTCTTAGTTATGAAACCTTAACGGATAAAGTAATAGAAAGAACTCAAAGTGGTAGTGGAGATTGGGTAATGGACCCTGAAATAATAATAGTACCTATCATTGGAACATGTAATGAATTTCATGTTTTTTATACTGTATTTAGATATTATACTGGTACAGGTTTAACAATTTCTCAAAAATTGTATTATCGGAAGTTAACATATACCGATGAAAATAATATTGAGCTTTCTATCCCTAATGAATTATCAGTAAATTTTATCGGAAACGATGCTTGTGCTGCTGGAAGCAGGGTACATTTAAGCATATCTGATTATAGAACTGGATCTAATGATTATTTGCTTTTTGTTCATTATCAAGAATACTTATTAGTAATGCAGATTAATAACGATTACATAGAAAAAGATATTAATCTAATACCAAATTATTATGCTCCCGGAGGCGGTCAAAACGGATTTAACAGATCTGAAATGGATGCTGTTAAAGTTACCGAAAGTGATAATTCTCAGTGGTATTATTTGGCATTACCTTATGATGGAAATAGTGCCAAATACAAAATAATGAAAATTCCTTATGATTTTACCTTACTTCAAACATCAGGTTTTCAATATGTATGGGATATAGATATAATGCCAGGAACTTCTGGTCCATATAGTGCAAGAGGTACTGAATTTTCTCCTAATAATAATTACCTGTATTTTACCTTTACAGAGCAAAATGCTTTATATTATTTAAATCTTGATTTTGTTCATAATAATACCTTTCCTTCAACATTTACTTTTAAAACTGTTAATTTATCTGGCGATAATCCTGTAAATTACCAATATTCACAAATAGAACTTGGTCGTGATGGCAGGTTGTATTATATAAATAATGCCACAAAAAAACTTTCATATCTGGAGAATCCCAATAATCCTTCAAATCATAACTGGAAAAAATATGGCGATAGTGGATATTTATATAGTTATTTAGGTAATTTATATCCCTCTTTAGATTACCTTAATACACGGATAATGTATATTTTCCCCGACCAAGTTGACGGCAGCGACTACGAAACTAATTATCCTTTTTTCCCCACAACTATTGATATATGGCCTTCATCATATCCATCAAATTCCGTTACATGGACTCCAAGCAGTAATCCATGGAATAAATCGGAGGTAGTATTATCAGCTAGTAACACAATCCCTGCTGGTCAGACTATAACTATTAAAAACATGAAAATTTACTTTACCGACGATTCTTATCTCGAACTAAGTAATGGCTCAACAGGGAGTCAAAAGGGAGCTAAGTTAATATTAGATAATACTACCTTTTCGTCTTATGGCTCGTGTCCTGATAACAGTGGAATGTGGAGGGGAATTACTTTAAATGGTGCATCAGGTTATACTCAATATTCTGTAAATACAGTTCAACCATCTATTGAATTGAAAAATAATAGCAAATTTAATAGTTCTACTATTGGTATTCAATCATATAATGGAGGTATTGTTAAAGCTTCAGGCTCTACATTTAGAAACAATTCTATTGCAATAAGTCTTTATTCATTTCAAAATCCTGGTGATAAGGCTAATATGAATGCAAGTTATATTAACAATTCTGTTTTTTTAACCGATAAAGAATTAAACACAATTGGTTATGATCCAAACACATTTATTAATTTAGAAGGTGTTTATGGAATAAATATAATATCCAATAGCTTTAGCAATTCTCGTAAAAATGTTACAGCAATTAGAGGTTACGGAATCTTTTCTTTTGGAGCAACTTATAATGTAAAATCATCCTGTTCTGTACCAGTTCTACAAGGTCATTCCTGCCCTGTCGATAAAGTAAAATCCAGCTCATTCACAGGCTTAGGCTATGGAATTTATGCAGATGCTCCAAATACTGCCTACCCATTTTCTGTTGACCATGCAAATTTTACAGGCAATTACGAAGGCATTTCTATTAATGGTATTAATGGAGTCAACGTAACCAACTGCAATTTCACTTCCGATAACAGTTATTCAGGAGATATTTCTTATTATGGAATGTATCTTACAGGTTGCGATGGTTATATTATTCAGGAGAATAATTTTACTGGCGGCACAAGCGGTATTAATTTTTCTGGTTCTGGAGCTACTTATAACAAATTATATAACAATACTTTTACTAATCTAATTAACGACGAATCTAATTCTGTCTCAGTAATTGCAGATGGTACAAACGGTGTTTCAAACGGCACAGGTCTCGAAATAAAATGCAACGACTTTACCAACAACCCCTACAATATTTATGTACATAGTGGACTGATTAAAAAAGATCAAGGACAAAACCTTCCAAATAATCCTGTTGCCCCTGCCGGAAATACCTTTATTAGTAATGAAATTAATCTGCAATCCAATTTTTTGGTTGATGAAACAGGTACTACTGCCGATTATTACAATTATTATTATCATGCCCAAACTCCAAAATGCAGTTTAGGTGATTATTACCAATACGATGATTATCATGTGAAAGCTACTGGAGTGCAATCACAATATATAAAAGAACAATCGTGCCCTTCCTTATTAAATACAACACCTCCAATTACCGAAGCCACTGGAGTTATACGCAGTATTAATATTACTATAAACAATGAGCAAAATCAATTTAACCAATTAGTTGACGGTGGAAACACATCAATGTTGCTACAAAAAATACAAACCATTAAACCTGCCAATTACGCAAGTGTTTGTAACCAGCTAATTATCGCTTCTCCTTACCTTAGCGATACTGTATTACTTACTTTTATGCAAAACGATTTCAGGGGTCAACCAAATAAACGCAGAGATATATTAATAGCTAATTCGCCACTGCCACAAAAAGCAAAAGATGAGTTAGTAAACATCTGGCTTCCAAAACCTTTTATGGCTCAGGTCGAAGCATTGCAAAACGGCACAAATGCCCGTGAACAAAAAGAACAGCAAATAATTACATTGCAAAGCAATAAGCAGGATTTGTTAAACAGCGTAGTAAGCAGCAGTTTACAAAACGACAGCGTACCCCAAGTATTAGATTCATTGGTAACCCTATTACAAGAGCAAACCGAGCATGAAGCTAAGTTCACATTAGTTCCGCTACTTAACCGTATGAAACGATATAGCGATGCAGAAAATGAATTGTCCGAACTTCAAAACCAAGTTGCAGGTTACCCTGTTGATTACCAAAACGAAATAAACGATTATATTCAATTGCAAGAACTACTTATCGAATTAGCTGACACTACTATTAACGATTCTATCTTTGTTCGTAATAATGAAGCATTTTTAACCCAACTTGCTGAATCTGGTAAAACAGGTTTTGCCAATGCCCAATCATTATTAGAATATTATGGAATTGCAGAATTTCAAGAAATTGTTCACCTTCCTAATTCTACAGTTTCTAATAAATCAATGAAACTTCCCAATCAGGCTAATCATACAAATCAGTCTTTAGAATCAGCGGTTCTGTCATCAGATAATATTTTCATTTATCCCAATCCTGTAAAAAATAACTTAACTATCGAAACCACTGATGATTTAATTGGTGAAACAATTTATTTATACAACAATTTGGGTCAATTAGTTTTTGATGTGAAAATTTCAGAAAATAATACTAAAATTAGTACCGATAAATTGAACATTGGTAATTATTATATTAGGTTTTCAGGCAACTCATTTTCTAAAGTAATCAACATTATTAAATAACTTTTTTTAAACAGGTTGCTATTTAGCAACCTGTTTTTTTTATATTATGAAGTATATCCAATTTATTATTATCGTTTTTTGTGGTTATAATGTTTTAGGTCAAACAATAAAATTTAATAAAACATATAGCGACACACTTCCTGTTGCAAGGAATATCTTTGAAATATCCGATGGCTATTATTTACTTGGTGGTAGTGGCTATCAAACATACATATTAATATCTAAAATTGATACTTTGGGTAATGAAATTTGGCAAAAGAAAATTAAAAATTCTTCAAGTTATTTATATCATGGTGTAGAAAATTCTTTAAAAAGAACCCTTGATAATAAATATATTTTAGGTGGTTCTAGTGCAAATATTTATAGTGATTCTAATTCTGTGTTTATAGCCAAATTTGATTCAAATCTTGATACAATTTGGTCAAAAAGATATTTTATTGACACTATGCAATCTATTTTGTATGGTAGTGGAATTACAAAAAATAACGAATATTTATTTGTAGGAGTAACAACGTTAACCGACCCTTATGGTAATGTATTATTATTTAAAACAGATTTAAATGGAGTAATATTATGGTATAAAGAATATGGTAATAATTTACCAAATAATGGTTACAAAGTAGTAGAAACATGGGACAACGGCTATTTAATAGGAGGCTGGACTAATAATGGTGTTTATACAGGTTATTCAGGCGAATGGTATTTAATAAAAACCGACAGTATGGGTAATCTTAAATGGCAGAAAAACCTTGGAAATCCAAGTTATAATGATGGGCGAGTATGTGGGTTATTACCAACAAAGGACTCATGCTATATTGTTACAGGCTCAATAAGTATGGGGTTGTCAGGCGGTGAAGATGTACAACGAAGTAGGTTAATAAAAATTGATACTTATGGCAACATAAAATGGGATAAACGATATGATTATACAGGCATTTATTCCACTACAATAGATGCTATTGAGCAATCAGATGGTAGCATAATTGCACTTAGTTATGCCGATAGTGCATATATAATACATACTCATCAGACATTGCAAAAATTAACTCCCAATGGCGATTTAATCTGGCGTAAGCGTATCTGGTTTATGTGCGATAGCTTTAATTGTTACGAGGATAATGGAGCTAACCTTGTTTCACTTATCCAAACAAGTGATGGAGGCTTTGCAATGGCAGGTTGGGTTTTTCCGTCTTCAACAGTTTCAGAGCAAAGCATGTGGGTGATCAAAACCGATAGTTTAGGAAACACCTGCTTTCCCGATAGTGGAGAGTTAGGCTGTATGACCATAGTAACCATAGAAGAAACACCAACCGAAAAAGGAAATGCAAATATTAATGTATTTCCAAACCCCTCAGCAAGCAGCATTACAATAGATATTCAAAAAGCAGAAAACGAACAAACAAGTATTGAAATACTAAGTTTAAACGGCTCAGTAATTTATAAAAACAATTTACCATCGCAACAAACAAAACAAAACATTGATATATCAAGCTTTTCAAAAGGAGTTTACTTTGTAACTGTAAAAAGCAGTACATTTACAGAAACACGAAAGTTGATTATTCAGTAAAGAATCATGTTAATCAATCAAATCAATCTTCCTCCCTTCCCTTTGGGAAGGGTTGGGGTTAGGCGAAAATCAGCGGTTCAGACAAAATAAAAATCATAATAATCAGTATAAATCAGCGTCTAATAAAGAATATAATCATAATGAAAAAAACACTATTATTATTCACAATTACAATTATGTTTATAAATTCATATTCGCAAGAAAAGGTTAAAATTAATGAAATAGGATTAATTACAATTCCTCGCACAGAGCAATTTGCAGATGCAAATTATGGTTTCACTTTTCGTAAAGGAAATACAAAATCAGTATGGAGGCTTAAAACATTATTATTAAATGGTGGTTTTAGTTCCAATTTTCAAAACTTAGATACTACTAAATCATCTTCATCTCGTTTTGGGCTTGGATTTGGCTTAGGCAAAGAATTTCGTAAAGAAATAATTAAAAGCGTAGAACTTAGATATGGTGCCGATTTAGCAATAAATTATAATTACGAAAATTATAAAAATAAGGATAATTTTAGTAAAACAAAATCATACATTGGAGGCATAAATTTAGTCTTTGGCTTTAACTATGTAATTAAAGAAAAACTAATAGTAGGAATGGAACTATTACCATATTTTTATTATAGAGTTTATAAAGACTATAATGATGATGCTAATAGAAATAGCGATTCAAAAGGCTTTTCGTACAGTATTTACAATACAATTTTATTGTCGTTATCGTATAGGTTTTAATTTCAAAATAATTCAAAATTAAATCAAATTATTCTTAGCTCTTTGTGTCATTTGGAGCTTTATGTTTATAGAAATCAACAATCTATAAACATGTAACCCTATTGGGTCAAACAAACTAAACAAGTAATACCTTCAGAACTCCTTACCCATACAAGCAAAATCAATAAAGACAGAACATTAGTTCGCAAAATAAAAAAACGGATATTTTTATTTTTACATCAGACCTCACTAAAAAGGTGTTTTAATTTGATTTTGAATCGCAAACACAATTGAAACAAGCATTTTAGAACGTGAAAAATTAGCAGACATTTTTTTTAA
>MEND01000038.1:0-9032 GCA_001768975.1 Bacteroidetes bacterium GWA2_31_9
TACCGGAAAAATAGTTATAAACTCATTAGGGTCTCTAACTTCAAATACAAATAGTTTAGAAATAAAAAATGGTGGAGCTTTAGAAGTTTATGGTCTTTTGCAAGTATATGATTTAACCCTTAATAATTCATCTAATATTATTATTGCTGCTGATGTACATGTATTAGTATATAATGATTTTACAAATAAAAACAATACAGACGGAGTTGTTTTTGATGGCATTTTAGATGTAATGGGTGCTTTTTACAATGGGAACGGCTCTGTTATTGGAGGTTGTGGGAAAATTTCAGTTGCAGGATATTACTATAATTGGGGAACAACCTATAATACTTCAGGACAAGAAGGTAATGGTCCTTTTGTAATAAATTGCCTTGAAGCATTACCAATAAACTTAATTGACTATAAAATTAAATGCACAAAAACTGGCTCGGTGCTAGAGTGGAGTACTGCCTCAGAAACAAATAACGATTATTTCTCTATCGAAAAAAGTACAGATATGAAATCGTGGAAAATAGTAACTACTCTTATTGGTGAAATTAATAGTAAAAATCTAAAAAATTATTCATTTACCGATTCCGAATCAAATGATGTAAATACTTATTACAGAATAACACAAACCGATTTAGATGGGAAATATGTTTCTTTTGATATGCTTAGTATATTATGTAAGCTAGTTAACAATAAACTTGATTTTATTGGAGTAAATGCTTCTGAAAGAAAAATTAATTTGATTGTAACAACAGATGGACTAAATCCTGTAACGTTAACTGTAACAGATATGAATGGTAATAATAAAATAGTAAAGGAAATTTATCCTGTAAAAGGTGCAAATATAATTCAGCTTGACTCTCCAAACCAAGTAGGACTTTATGTTGTAAATATGATTCAGAATGAAAAAAGCTACTCAAAAAGGCTTTATATAAATTAATTTTTTGTTGGTTAGGTTGGTTCATGTTGTTTTTAAATAGCGAGATAAATTTTTTATCTCGCTATTTTTTGGCACATACTGTAAATTACTGTATTAAATCATATATGGCATAGATTAAAACACAATCCTATAAATAATAAAAAATACAAAACTTTTATATCATTCTCATGAATATTGAAAATGCTCCTAAAATAAACGGTTGTTGAAGATCTTCGACTAACAGTATAACTCCTGATGTTAAGGCTTATCTACTAATTCGTTAATTGAACTTTTAAATGATTCTATAATTACTTTTGCGTTTTTACTATCTTTTCTGAAAATTATTGAGAAATAATACCTATTTGTTTCATCAATAGTAAGAATAGCATCTTCTTTAATAAAAAAATTATCTCCGTTATTAGAATCGTACCATTTGTTAAACAAATAATTACGTACATGTTGTTTCCCATCAGGATTACATAAATAGAATAAAACAGCATCGTTATTTTTGAAAAAATCAATAATCAATGAGATTATAGTTTTTCCTATACGAGCATTTTTACTATTAGTTTTTTTATCTGGCTCAAAATCAAATGAAAAACAAGGAATTTGGTTGTTTACAAAACCAATAATACTATTAAATGGATAAAAAGATAATTTGTAATTAACGTCTTGGGAAGTAGTAAATCTGAAACTATTTTCAAAAACAATTTCAATTTTATAGGGGATTGACGAATTTGATTCCTCTTGATTTGATTTCGTCATAATTATCGCCACTACTTAAAAATCTACGAATTGCTTTTTTATCAGCAATAATTTTTTCAATAAAAGCAACAGCCTTTTTGTTTTCAGGTTTGATTTCTATTTTAATTGCTTTTTTCATTATATGCTGAATATGTTACAAAAGTAATCAAAAAAAATTAACAGATATATTTTTTTTAGGTTTTAAAAATGCTCTTTCAAGATTAATAAAAAAACCGTAATTCTTTCAAAAAAGCTATAACTATTTACTAAAGACAACAATACAGAACTATTGCATCATTCATTTGTAATGTAGCAAATGCTACTGATATAATTTGGTCGTAAAACAACCTATACCCAATTTGGAAATATAAAACCAACAATTTTGTACTTTGGCTGTAAGGCATTGTTAAAAAACAACAAATATTTCGTATTTTTGTATTTACAATAAAGAATTAAAGAAAAAAACAATGGAAACTATAACTCATAAAGCCGAAATTGAAAATACATTTTCTCGAATTAGAACGATTTCGTTTGAGGAGAAGAAAAGCCCGCTTTTATATGAAGAAAAGGTTAATGCTTTTTTAGATGTAATAATTGAATTGAAAAAGATATTAATTGAAAAAACTCAAATTATTAATAATATTAACGAACGAATTGAAAAACTGACTTGGTTTAATGATTTAGACGAGGATTGTATGATGCTGATAAATGACTTAATTTCCTCCGCTAAAGATTTACGTTCATCGCTGATTCGCCAGTATGTATCAATGAATTTAATCAGAAAAAAAGCTATTGCAAAAGACGAAATAAGAGATTTTAAAAATGCTATTGATGAATTAAAAGAAACTTATGAAGATTTAGAATCTATTTTCTTTTATTTGCCTAAAATAAAGGAATTTGTTGAAACAACAAAACAACTTTCTCTCATTTAATGGAATTCTATTGCATTGACGATTTTAAAACAGAATTTGAAAAGCTCATTTCAAAAAAATCATACAGTTCGCTGAACCAAGATATTATTGATTATTTTTTTGGTAAATCTTTTCAAGAACTATGCTCCGGCACACGATTAAATAATAGTGATGAAACCCCATATATAAAAAAGAGACTAAGCGGGCGTGGCGGATTCAGAGTTTATTTCCTTTTGATAATGAAAGATGAGAATTTATATCTGATGTTTGTACACCCCAAAACTGGCTCAATGGGTTCTGATAATATTAACGATGAATCGAAAGCATATCTGTATAAAAAGGTTCTGAATTGCATTAAAACAAATGACTTATACAAAATCGAACTCAATACCACAAACAAAAAACTTTTCTTTATCAAAGTGTAAAAAACATAACTAAAAAAGCCATAACTATTTGCAAAATACAACAATACAAAGCTCTTACATCATTCATTTGTAATGTAGCAAATGTTGCTGAAATAATTGGTCGTAAAACAACCTATACCCAATTTGGAAATATAAAAACCAACAATTTTGTACTTTGACTGTAAGGCATTGTTAAAAAACAACAAATATTTCGTATTTTTGTTTTCTTTATGAAAAATTATTTAAAAATTAGCATAAACAAAATTGTATATTTCTCTCGCTGGAGCAGAAAAAAATATGCAATCTTAGCTAGTTTCGGTAAAGTTGTTCATATAGCTAAACTCTCTGTGAATATTGCCGATCGCTCACTTAGTAAATTAGCAAAATCAATAAAAGTAGTATCAAGTAAATTTGAAAATACTTATAATGAACTACTAGAAGTATTTCAAAGTGATGTAACTGAAAATAATATAATTTTTGCAAAGCTAAATCCAATTACTGTAAATTGTAAAAACGATAAAATATTTAACCGAATAAAGTGTAATTCAAGGCTTTCAAATTGATTAAATTCAATTTTTGAAAGCCTTTTTTAATTTAAGAAAATGACAAAAAACGACATTATTGAACTAAAAGAAAAAATTGTAAAAGGCTACAATTTAAGTCAAACAGAAGCCATCGAACTTTCTAACTCAGAAGAAAAACAAACGCTTTACAATTGTGCCAATGAACTACGTGAGCATTTCTGTGGAAACTTTATTGATATTTGCACCATAACAAACGCTAAATCAGGCAAATGCTCCGAAGATTGCAAATGGTGTTCGCAATCATCAAGTCATACAAGCAATATTCCAATTTATGAAATGGTTGAACCAGATGTTGCAATTAACAACGCAGTTGAAAGTTTTAAAAAAGGCGTTCATCGTCATTCACTTGTTACAAGTGGCAAAAGAGTATCTAACAAGCAATTAGATGAGTTTATTAAAATTTACAATTCTATAAAAGACAAAAGCAATATAAAACTTTGTGCATCTTTTGGACTCATAAATAAAGAACAATTAATTAAACTTCGTGAAATAGGTTTAACCCAATACCATTGTAATTTGGAAACTGCCCCTTCATTTTTCAAAAATCTATGTACAACTCATACAATTGAGGAAAAAATTCAAACAATAAAATGGGCTCAGGAAGCAGGATTTACGTCATGTTCGGGCGGAATTATCGGTATGGGCGAAAATATGGAACAACGCATAGAACTTGCATTTGCACTTAAAGAACTTAATGTAAAATCAATTCCAATAAATATTTTATCACCTGTTGAAGGTACAAAACTCGAAGGACAACATCCTCTTACAGATGAAGAAATATTGACAACAATTTCATTATTCCGATTTATCAATTACGATGCACATTTACGATTAGCAGGAGGTAGAATTATGATAAAACATATCGAAAAACAAGTATTAAAAGCAGGAATTAATGCAGCAATAGTTGGCGATTTACTTACCACAATAGGCTCATCAGTTGACGAAGATTTGGAAATGTTTTCCAAAGAAGGATTTAAGTTTTGATTATGAACGCATTTGATATTCATTAAATACAAAACATCAAACACAAAACAAAAAATAACTAACATTAAGAATAATAGAACAATCGAACAAATGAAAATGCGAATATTTAACTTAAAACCTTAAGCTCAACTAACTGCGTAGCAACCTCAAACCTCAAACATCAAACTTCAAACCTCAAACTATTATATGTCTGAAGAAGAACTTCTTGCTTTCGATAAAGAACACATCTGGCATCCATACACATCAATGCTTAATCCTCAACCATGCTATCTTGTTAAAAGAGCTGAAGGAGTAACAATTGAACTCAACGATGGACGTAAACTAATTGATGGCATGTCGAGTTGGTGGTCGGCAATTCATGGTTATAACCACCCCGAACTGAATAAAGCTGCTACAAATCAGCTAAAAAAAATGTCGCATGTTATGTTTGGAGGCTTAACGCATGAGCCAGCAATTGAACTTGCTAAAAAACTTATTGATATTACACCCGATTCATTACAAAAAATATTTTTCAGCGACTCTGGCTCAGTTGCGGTGGAAGTTGCAATGAAAATGGCTTTACAATACTGGCACAGCAAAGGACTTAAAAATAAAAACAAATTTGCAACTATCCGTTCCGGTTATCATGGCGATACATGGAATGCAATGTCGGTTTGCGACCCTGTAACAGGAATGCACTCAATTTTTAATGAAGTTCTTAATATTCAATTTTTTGCACAAGCTCCAGAAATTTCATTTCACGAACATTGGCATAATGATGATTTTGAACAGATGAAATTATTGCTTGAAAAAAATCACGAAAAAATTGCTGCTGTAATTTTAGAACCAATTGTTCAAGGAGCAGGAGGAATGAAATTTTACAATACAGAATATCTCCGACTTTTAAAAGCGAAGTGTGATGAGCTTGATATTCTTTTAATTTTAGACGAAATTGCCACAGGTTTTGGTAGAAGTGGGAAACTTTTCGCTTGCGAACATTCAGAAATCGAACCAGATATTATGTGCTTAGGCAAAGCTCTTACAGGAGGTTATATGTCTTTAGCAGCTACACTTACATCAAACAAAGTGGCCGAAACCATAAGCAATGGAAATCAGGGAGTTTTCATGCACGGACCAACATTTATGGGAAATCCACTTGCTTGTGCAATTGCAAATAAAAGCATTGATTTATTGCTTTCGAGCAAATGGGAGTTAAATGTTAAGCGAATAGAAAAGCATTTTATAGAAAGTCTGCATATATTAAAACAAAATCATAATGTCAAAGATGTTAGAGTATTAGGAGCAATTGGAGTTATAGAAATGAAAGAAAATGTTGATATTGCCAAACTGCAAAAACAATTTATAGATGAAGGAATTTGGCTACGTCCTTTTGGAAAATTAATTTATTTGATGCCTCCCTATATTATTTCCGATAAGGAATTGACTTTTTTAACCGATGCGTTATTAAAAATATTACAAAATGACAAGACTTAAAATTAAGCTATCAAATAATTTTTTTGCTGTATTTATATAAAATTTCAGGGTCTAAATCTGCATCGTTATTCCATTCAATTGTATCAAAACTTATTCTTACTGAATTAAATATTGAAATATCTTTTAATTCCTGAAATATTCCTTTACTCAAATATGGATTCATATCAAATTGACGCTTTTCTCCATTCTCAAAAATTAAAATAAGATTGTAATTATCTATTGGTTTAACACTTTTAATTGCATAATACATAAAACTTTTATTTTAGTGGTTCAATAGAAAAAGGCTTTTCTCCATTTTGGCATAACTGCCAATCAGCCATTAATTCATCTTTATGAATTTCAATCCAAGCAGATACAAGTCTAATTTGCTTAGGAGGTAGTTTTCCTTCAATCAAATCGCAATCGGAAATATTTATAACTGCCTTAAAATCCTGATAATATACATGAATATGTGGAGGATTATGTTCTTTTGGAGCATAATACATACGAATAATAATTCCAAAAAACATTGATAGTGTAGGCATATTAAATACTTTTTACAAATATACAATTCTATTTAAATCAATCCAAATGATGTGTAATTGTTTAATTATGTGTATATTATTCCTCGCTAATGACAAGGCTTTGACTTTTTTAACCGATGCGTTATTAAGAGTTTTACTTTTAAACAATGCTTGAATAATATTTAATAAGCTATTTTAATTTTTTACATTTGTAGAAATGTAAATATTTTTATGAGCAATATAAAACTTTTTGAAAGTAAGCAAATTTGTTCAGTCTGGAACGAACAAGATAACAAATGGTATTTTTCAGTTCAGGATGTTGTTGAAATACTGACAGATAGCACTGATGTTAAACAATATATAAAAAGAATATTGAGCCGAGACGAAATGCTTAAAAGCAACTGGGGTACAATTTGTACCCTAGTTGAAATGCAAGCAGTAGATGGCAAAAAACGAAAGGTTCAAGCTGCCAACGCTAAAGGTCTTTTACGTATTATTCAATCAATTCCTTTGCCAAAAACAGAGCCTTATAAACTTTGGTTAGCATAATACAGTTATAAGCCCAATCCGAAAAGTAAAAAAAATTAAAAATGCCACAAAAACTCCAAATCTCTAAATTCCACAAAACAAAGACTATCAACACAATATCTTTGAGAAATTTTGTGCTTTTGTATTTTTGTGGCGAAAAAAAGACTTTTTGGAGTAGGCTCAGTTAAATAAAAAATAAATATTTAGCCACAATTAATGCTTAATAAAAACAAAATATATTTTACTTTTTTCATATCATTAATATATATACTATATTTTTCACAAGTATTTTGTCAATCAGAAATTAAATTCTCACGATTATCGCTTGAACATGGACTTTCTCAAAACTGTGGCAGATGTATTTTACAAGACAAAGAAGGTTTTTTGTGGATTGGAACCGAAGACGGTCTTAACAAGTTTAATGGTTATGAATTTACTGTTTATCAAAAAGTTCAACGAGATTCTCAAAGCCTTTGCAATAATTTTATAAATACAATTTTTGAATCTAATGACGGAATAATATGGGTTGGAACTAACGATGGATTAGCTCAGTACAATAAATTAACCGATAAGTTTACTATTTATAAAAATGAGCCAAATAATTCAAAAAGTATTTCTAACAATGCAATAAATTCGATTAATGAAGATAAAGCCGGAAATCTTTGGATAGGGACAAATAATGGATTAGTTAAATTTGATAAAAAAACACAAACTTTTTCTTCCTACTTTAATTCTGCAATAGAATCTGGTAAACTTTCCGAAAATATTGTAAATGTAATTTTTGAAGCTCAAGATGAGATTTTATGGCTAGGAACTAATAACGGACTTAATAAATTTGATAGAAAAACCGAAAAATTAACAGTCTATAAAAATGAGCCTACAGATATAAATAGCATTTCGAGTAATGTAATTCGTTCAATATATGAAGATTCTGAAGGCTATTTATGGCTCGGAACTTTTGGAGGTGGCATTAATAAATTTGATAGAAAATCAAATACTTTCGTTGCTTTTAAAAACGCTCCCGAAAATCCGCAATCTATCTCAAACAATAATGTTTATTCGATAGCTGAAGACAACCAAAATAAATTATTATTCGCTACAGATTTGGGCTTAAACATTTTTAATAAATCAACAAACAGCTTTGTTTCATATCAGTATCAACCTTTCAATAACCAAAGCATTTCTCGTAATGAAATAATGTCGGTTTATAAAGATAAAGTTGGAAGAATCTGGGTTGGAACTTGGGGAGGTGGTATAAATTTATTAAACGACAAAAGTAAATTCAAAAATTTCAATAATAATCTACAACATTCTAAAGCATTGTCAAGCAATAGAATACGTTCAATCTTGCAAGACAAAAACGGCTACATTTGGATTGGAACCGATGAGGGAATAAATAAATACGACAAAAAAACAAACACATTTATTAGCTATAAAAATGAGCCGACCAAGACAAATAGTCTTTCAAGCAATAAAATAACTCCTTTATATGAAGATAAATCAGGTGTTTTATGGATTGGATCTTTTGATGGGCTTAATAAAATGCTCAAAGAAGGCGACTTTGTTACATACAAAAACAATAAAGAAGACCTTTATAGTCTGGCTTTTAACAAAGTTAGATGTATTCATGAAGACAGTCAGGGAAATTTTTGGATTGGCACTTGGGGTGGAAGAGGAGGTTTGAATTTGTTGAACAGAGAAACTGGAAAATTTACAATTTATAAGCACAATTCAAATGATAATCAAAGCCTTTCAAACGATGAAATCTTTTTTATTTATGAAGATAGAAAAGAACGATTATGGATTGGAACTTGGGGCGGAGGTTTAAATTTATTTGACCGAAAAACAGGAAAATTTAAAGCTTATAAAAATAACCCGAATGATTCTACAAGCATTTCAACTGATTATTTGAGAAGCATTTATGAAGATAGCAAGGGGAGAATTTGGCTAGGAACACATTTCGGACTTAATTTGGTAGTTTTTAAAAACGAAAC
>MEND01000038.1:9039-15094 GCA_001768975.1 Bacteroidetes bacterium GWA2_31_9
AAATAAAGGAATATGCAGATTTACACCACCATCAAATGGCGAAAAACCAAAAATCCGAAATTACGATGTTTCTGATGGTTTATTAAGCAATGAATTCAACGGCAATGCTTTCTGTAAAGATAAAGACGGAATGATGTATTTTGGCGGAATTAACGGTTTTAATACTTTTTACCCAGATAGCCTTATTGATAATACTTTTTTGCCACCTGTATTTATCACAAAATTTCAGATTTTTAATAAATCTGTAGAAGTATCGCCAAACTCAACTACAAATAATTCGGAACTTTTAAAAAATGGAGATTCATATTTTTTAGCTCAAACGATTAATTTTACTAAGCAAATTACACTTTCGTATAAAGAAAATATGTTTTCGTTTGAATTTTCTTCGTTAGATTATAGTCGCCCCGAAAAAAATCAATATGCTTATAAAATGGAAGGCTTTGATTCTGACTGGAATTACATAGGCTCAAGGCGTTTTGCATTATATACTAACTTACCTTCAGGCACTTATGTGTTTCGAATAAAGGCTACAAATAGTGATGGAGTTTGGAATGAAAACGGAACAAGTATTAAATTAGTAATTACTCCGCCCTGGTGGAAAACATGGTGGTTTAGTGCGTGTTGCATTGTTTTTATAATTTTATCCATCATATTATACATTAAGTGGCGAGAACAAAATCTTCGAAAAGAAAAAGAAATACTTGAAAATGAAGTAAGTTTCAGAACAATTCAATTAAAATCGGCAAACGAAGAATTAAATCAACAAAAAGAAGAAATAACTGCTCAAAGAGACGAAATTGAAGTACAAAATGAGCTTTTGGAAGAAAAAAATCGTGAAGTAATGGATAGTATTCATTATGCACTCCGAATTCAAGAAGCAGTTTTGCCTTCAAAGGGCTTTATTGATTCAATTTTAAAAGAATATTTTATAATATTTAAGCCAAAAGATATTGTAAGTGGTGATTTTTATTTTGTTGCAAAACGAGGAAAGTGGTTAATTATTTCAGTTGCCGACTGCACAGGGCATGGCGTTCCAGGAGGTTTTATGAGTATGCTAGGGATTTCTTATTTGAATGAAATTATTGCCCGAGAAGAAGTACAAACAGCAAGTCATGTTCTTGATGAATTAAGAATTTATATTATTAAATCGTTACAACAAAGTGGTGAAGAAGAAGAACAGCAAGATGGAATGGATATGGTTTTTATAGCCATTGATACCGAAACAAATAACTTACAATTTGCAGGAGCTAATAATCCACTCTGGATAATAAAAAGCCCAAAGTCACAAGATAAAAATTCAAAGCCCCAAGAAATTGAAACTCCTTCAAACTCTTTGGATTTGGGGCTTGAGGCTTTATTCTTGGAGCTTAAGGGAGATAAAATGCCTGTTGCAATTCACTCAAAATTAAATCCATTTACAAATCACGAAACAAGATTGAATAAAGGCGATTTATTATACTTATGTTCTGATGGTTGCAAAGACCAATTTGGTGGGTTAAAAGGGAAAAGATTTATGTCGAAAAATTTAAAAGAATTAATTTTAGAAAACTACAACAAATCTATGGCTGATCAAAAAGCAATACTCAATAAAACTCTTAATAATTGGCAAAACGGACAATCAATAAAATACGAACAAACCGATGATATTACTGTTTTTGGGATTAAAATATGAGCAAAATGAGATTTATATAAATGTGCTATAAAAATGGAAATTACAAATTCGAATTACACTCAATTAATCGAACAAATTGGCTTTTTACTTCAACAAGGAAGGCAAAAAGCAGTTCAGTCTGTCAATACTATTTTGGTGCAAACATATTGGGAAATAGGCAGATATATTGTAAAATTTGAACAGTATGGAAATGAACGAGCCGAGTATGGAACTAATCTTTTAGATAAACTTTCAAAAGACCTTTCGCAACATTATGGGAAAGGATTTAGTCGTTCTAATATTTTTCAAATTCGCCTCTTTTATATCAAATTTCAAAAAATCCAGACACTGTCTGGACAATTGACATGGAGTCACTATACCGAAATCCTGAAAGCAAGTAATGACTTAGAACTAAATTTTTATGCCAAGCAATGCGAAAATGAACATTGGAGCGTAAGAGAACTAAAACGCCAAATGAAAAGCTCTTTATTTGAGCGAATTGCATTAAGTAAGGATAAAAAAGGTGTGATGAAATTATCAAAAGGAGGGCACATTGTTGAAAAGCCCGAAGACCTTATTAAAGACCCTTTTGTTTTAGAATTTTTAAATATTCCTGAACAATATCAATATCTCGAAAATGAATTAGAAGAACAGATAATTTCAAAACTTCAACAATTTATTATGGAATTGGGTAAAGGTTTTGCTTTTATTGGCAGACAATATCGTATGAGTATTGGTGGAAAACATTTTCGTTTAGACCTTCTTTTTTATCATCGAATACTTAAATGCTTTGTTTTGATTGATTTAAAACGTGGTGAAATTGACCATGAAGATATTGGACAAATGAATTTATATCTCAATTATTTTAAAAAAGAAGAAGCCACAGAAGGCGATAATGACCCTGTTGGAATTATTTTAGGTGCTAATAAAAACAATATTTTGGTAGAATATGCCACTGCAAGCATTACCAATAAGGTTTTATTAAGCAAATATCAACTCTATCTGCCTAATAAGGAACAACTAAAAGAACAAATATCAAAATTAATTGAGGAGTAAATGCAAAAAAACATAACTATATACTCCGAAAAACTCGCCGAACTAAAATCTATTTACGCCACTCGTGAGTTAAAAAATTTACCTGAAAACATTATAAACTTTTCGTCAAACGATTATCTTTCATTAAATGCAGATGCTGATTTACGTAAAGAATTTTTATCGAATAACAGAATTGAAGAGATTTGCTTTAGCTCAACATCATCACGATTGTTAACAGGTAATCATAAATCATATATTTTACTCGAAGAGGAATTATGTAGTTTGTATAAAAGAGAGGCGGCACTTGTTTTTAATAGCGGTTATCACTTAAATGTTGGCATACTTCCTTCTGTTACCGAAAAGGGCGATTTAATTATTTCCGATAAACTTATTCATGCCAGTATTATTGATGGAATAAGGCTTTGCAAATGTGAACATTATAGATATGAGCATAACAATTACAATCAGCTTGAAGAGCTTTTGAAAGAAAATCGCAATAAATTCAATAATATTTTTATAGTTACCGAAAGCATTTTCAGTATGGATGGCGATGTTACCGATTTGCAAATATTAGTTAACTTAAAAAATAAATACGGTTGCTTTCTATACGTTGATGAAGCTCATGCTTTTGGAGTTAGAGGAACAAATGGATTAGGATGTTGCGAAGAACAAAATGTGATAAAAGACATTGATTTTATTGTTGCTACTTTCGGAAAAGCATTAGCTTCGGTTGGAGCATTTGTTATTTGTAGTAAATTATTTAAAGATTACTTTGTAAATTTCACTAGAACACTAATATACACAACTGCGTTGCCGCCACTAAATCTTGAATGGACTAGATTTTTACTTTCAAAACTTCATGTTTTTAATAATTTAAGAACTGATTTAATGTCGATTTCAAATTACATGAAATCAGAATTAAACACAAAAGAAGGCTCCCATATAATTCCTTATTTAATAGGTGATAACAAAAAATTAATCGAAATTTCAAAAAAACTAATAAGTAATGGATTTTATGTTTTGCCAATCAGATACCCCACTGTACCTAAAGGACAAGAACGATTCAGGTTTTCTATGTGCTCAAAACATAAAACAGAAGAAGTCAAAACAATGGTAGGTTTACTGAAGAGGTTAGAAGGTATATGAAAATATAAACAAAGGTCGTACTAACTATGTGAAATCTATGTTTCTATGTGCCTATGTGGTAAAATAACTATATGGAAAAAGATAAAAAATGAAAAAATATATATTCTTTATTTCAGGAATCGACACTGATTGTGGCAAAACAATAGCAACAGGTTTTTTAGCCAAATATTTATATAAAAGTGGCAAAAAAGTAATTACTCAAAAAATAGTACAAACCGGTTGTACTGAAATTTCAGAGGACATTGAAAATCATCGAAAAATAATGAATATTAGTCTTTTAGAAGAAGATAAAAATCGTTTAACTTGTCCATATATTTTTAGGTTTCCTGCTTCACCACATCTTGCAGCTAAAATTGAAAACACTGAAATTGATATTGAAATTATAAATAATTCTACTAAAAAATTACTGAAAAAATATGATTATGTTTTAATAGAAGGTGCTGGAGGTTTGTTAGTTCCAATAACTTCTAATTATTCAACAATTGATTTTATTGCGAAAAACAAATACCCCATAATATTGGTTAGTTCATCAAAATTAGGAAGCATAAATCACACATTATTAAGCCTTGAAGCAATTAAAAGCAGAGGATTAGAATTAACAGCATTAATTTTCAACGAATTTCCGAATAAAAATCCAATAATTACTGAAGATACAAAGCAATATTTACAAAACTATTTAAATGTGAATTTTCCGAAATCAAAATTTTATACTATTCCAGAAATCAATAATATAACAGATTTTAACATCACATTTGAGGAAATAATATAAATCTTTTAGATTTAAACATATAGTTTTCTATTTTTGTAATAAAATTAATAAAAAATGCAAAATCAATTTATAATAACTATTGACAATAATGTATCTCAAGATTTTGTACTAAATTTTTTTAAAAATATCAATTTTATAAAATCTATTAAGTTAAAATCTGAAAAAAAAGATACAAAAATTAATATTAATGAATCAACCTTATTATCTGAAATTAGCTTAAAAGAAGAATGGCTTTCAGAGGAAGATAATCAATGGGATAAAGTATTATAATTATGTATAATCAAGGAGATATTGTAATTATAAAATTTCCATTTTCTGATTTACCTGAAGTAAAAAAACGACCTGCTTTGGTTATTTCAAATGATAAAGTTAATTGTACTGGCGACTATTTATTGGTTCAAATAACATCAAAAATTAAAAACGATGGTTTATCTTTTAAATTATCACCAGAAGATTTTGTAAATAATAAGAGTTTACCGCTTGAAAGTTATATCAGATTACATAAAATTTTCCTTTTAAATTCAAATTTGATTTTATCTAAAGCAACTTCAATTAAGGATGTTTGTTTAAGTGAAATCACAAAAAATATTATAAAACTTATTAATTAAACTTCCTATTTTTCTAAATATTTCATTCTAAAATAAATATATGGATTTTAAAAACGATGTTGAAGCAGTTGACGCATTAAGAAAGTCTTACGAAAATCTGAACAACGAAATTCAGAAAATAATTATTGGTCAAGATAAAATTGTTAAAGAAGTAATTATTTCACTTTTCAGTAATGGACACTGTTTATTAGTTGGAGTTCCGGGTTTAGCAAAAACCTTACTTGTAAATACAATTTCAAATGTATTGGGTTTAAAATACAAACGAATTCAGTTTACACCCGACCTTATGCCTTCGGATATAATTGGGACAGAAATACTTGACGAAAGCCGTCATTTTAAATTTATTAAAGGACCTTTGTTTGCAAATTTTATTCTTGCCGACGAAATTAACCGAACTCCACCAAAAACTCAAGCTGCACTTTTAGAAGCCATGCAGGAAAGAGCAATAACCGCTGCCGGAACAAACTATGTGTTAGACAAACCATTTTTTGTGTTGGCAACTCAAAATCCGATTGAACAAGAAGGTACATATCCCCTACCCGAAGCACAGCTTGATAGGTTTATGTTTAATATTTGGGTCGATTATCCTTCATTTAATGACGAAGTTACAATTGTAAAAAATACCACTTCTGGCTCTACAACCGAGTTAAAAACTGTGATGACAGCCGAAGAAATTATTTATTACCAAAACCTTATTCGTAAAGTACCGGTTAACGATAGCGTTATCGAATATGCTGTTTCGTTAGCTTCAAAAACTCGTCCTAACACAGCATTAGCTCACAAACTTGCAAATGAATATTTAAACTGGGGAGCCGGACCACGAGCATCGCAATATTTAATAATTGG